>JBASCV010000173.1:0-1878 GCA_049651825.1 Bacteroidia bacterium | reverse complement strand
GCACCAATGGGCGCAATTCAGGTGGAATAACAGGTACGATTTTAACAATCATCCACTCTGGACGATTTTCAATGTTTTGGTTTGCTTGACGGAAACTTTCAACAACTTGAAGACGTTTTAGGGCTTCATTTTTACGCTGTTGGGATGTTTCAGTGTTTGCTTTATGACGCAAATCGTATGATAATCCATCTAAATCAACACGGCTTAATAGAGCGATTAATGCTTCAGCTCCCATTTTAGCGATGAATTTATTTGGATCGTTATCATCAAGATATTGGTTATCTTTTGGAAGTGTATCTAATATATTCAAATACTCTTCTTCTGACAAGAAATCAAGATAATTGATACCATCAGCAGCTTTAACACCTGCATTTACTACAACGTAACGCTCGTAATAAATAATAACATCTAATTTTTTAGTTGGTAAACCTAAAAGGTAACCAATTTTATTTGGCAATGATTTGAAATACCAGATATGAGCAACAGGCACAACAAGACTGATGTGTCCCATACGCTCTCTACGAACTTTTTTCTCTGTTACTTCAACACCACAACGGTCGCAAACGATACCTTTGTAGCGAATACGTTTGTATTTACCACAAGCACATTCCCAATCTTTTACAGGACCAAAAATACGCTCACAAAACAAACCGCCCATTTCAGGCTTGTAAGTTCTGTAATTGATTGTTTCCGGCTTTACAACCTCTCCACTTGAACGCTCAAGAATAGCTTCAGGTGACGAAAGACTGATGGTAATTTTGGTGAAATTACTTTTTAATTTTTGATCTCTTTTATAAGCCATGTTTTTTTATTTGTTGAATTGGTGATTTGATGATTTGGAGAATTTTGTTACAAATTCTCCAAATATCTAATTCTCTATTTCTCTAATTTGTTTTAGTCAAGTGTTATGTTTAATCCTAATCCTCTTAATTCATGCAACAATACGTTGAATGATTCAGGGATACCTGGAGTTGGCATATTTTCACCTTTAACAATTGCTTCATAAGCTTTTGCACGTCCAACAACATCGTCAGATTTGATAGTAAGAATTTCCTGAAGAATGTTGGAAGCTCCAAACGCTTCAAGAGCCCATACCTCCATCTCACCAAAACGCTGACCACCAAATTGAGCTTTACCACCCAAAGGTTGCTGAGTAATAAGTGAGTATGGTCCAATAGAACGAGAGTGCATCTTGTCGTCAACCATGTGACCAAGTTTCAACATGTAAATAACACCAACAGTAGCAGGCTGATCAAATTTTTCGCCAGTACCACCATCCGTTAAATAAGTACGTCCAAAACGAGGTAAACCAGCTTTATCAGTCCATTCATTCAACTGATCAGGAGTAGCACCATCAAAAATTGGAGTAAAGAATTTTTCACCTAATTTTTGTCCAGCCCATCCAAGCACTGTTTCATAAATCTGACCAAGGTTCATACGCGAAGGTACACCAAGTGGATTAAGAACGATATCAACTATAGTTCCATCTTCCAAGAAAGGCATATCCTCATCGCGAACGATACGAGCAACAATACCTTTGTTACCATGGCGACCAGCCATTTTATCACCTACTTTTAACTTACGTTTTTTAGCGATATAGACTTTAGCCAATTGTACTATTCCAGCAGGTAGTTCATCACCAATTGTTAGGGCATACTTTTTACGTTTGTATACTCCCAATAAATCGTTGTACTTGATAGAATAGTTGTGAAGTAACATTTTAATTTGTTCATTCACATCTTTATCTGTAGTCCATTTACTAGGATTAACAGAAGAGAAATCAATTTTTTCAAGTGCTTTTTGAGAGAATTTAGCACCTTTAGGTACAATTTCTTCTTTCAATAAGTTAGTTACACATTGAGAAGTTTTTCCGTTAAC
>JBASCV010000172.1:0-7931 GCA_049651825.1 Bacteroidia bacterium | reverse complement strand
CTCATGTACTCTTTACCAAACTCGTAAAGATTAAAACCATAGCATACTTGCCCATTGTATTTCGGCTCCATTGCTCCGCTTTGGGGTTTGGGAGTAAACGAATAATTTGTTTCTTTTAACGTTGGATGCCCAATTACTTGAAAAGGCATATCGGTACCTCTACCAACTGAAACAACGGTTCCTTCAAACAAACCCAAGCTTGGATATAAATAAACCGAAGCCATGTTAGGCAAATTAGGCGAAGGTTTAATGGGTACCTGATAAAAATCGGAATGCGTATAATTAGTAATACTTACCACTTTTAAATTACATTTTACACCTCCTTTTAACCAACCTTCACCATTTATCATTTGAGCATACTCCCCTATTGTCATACCATATACAAGCGGTACAGGATGTAAACCCAAAAACGATTTGTATTTATCTTCCATCACAGGCCCATCAATGAAGTAGCCGTTAGGATTTGGTCTATCTAATACAATTACAGCTTTATTATTTTCGGCACAAGCTTCCATAATGTAATGTAACGTAGATAAATACGTATAAAACCTTACTCCTACATCTTGTATATCAAAAACAACAATATCAACATCTTGAATATCAACTGGTAATGGCTTTTTATTTTTCCCGTATAACGAAACTATTGGCAAGCCTGTTTTATCATCTTTATACGTTTTCACCTTTTTACCAGCATCAACAGTTCCTCTAAAACCATGTTCGGGGCAAAATACCCGTTTTACCTTTACTCCTAACGAGAGTAAGGTATCAACTAAATGTGTTTGTTTTATAGTTGATGATTGGTTGGCTGCAATAGCCACTGTTTTGCCTTTCAATAATGGCAGATACTCTTCTAGGCGGTCGGCACCAACATTTAAATCGTTAATTGTTTTAATGCTATTATTAACTTGTATAATTCCTTGTGCCTTTATTTGCAAGGCACACACAATAAGGATAAACAATATGACTAATTTATTTGTTTTCATTATTTATAATTTATATGTAGTACTTTTAGTGTCATTCAAATAACTAATTTTGTAAAACAATACACTACAAAATCAAAGTCCAAAGCTAGTAGAATTTTGAATACAGAACGCTTTATTGCTCAACGAATGATGTTGGGCACAACAGGTAACCAACAATTATCGCGCCCAATTGTAAAAATTGCGGTTGCAGGCATTGCATTGGGCTTGGCTGTTATTATACTAACAGTTGCTATTGTTACTGGATTTCAAAACGAAATACGTAATAAATTAATAGGCTTTGGTTCGCACATACAAATTACTAATTATGATAATAATGTGAGTGACGAACCACAACCAATTGAAAAAGAACAAGCATTTTTAAACGAGCTTAAAAACAATAAAAATATTAAGCACATTCAACCCTATGCAACCAAAAGCGGTATAATAAAAACCAAAACCGATAATGAAGGTGTATTGTTGAAAGGTATTGACAAAAACTACGATTGGCAATTTATTAATAACAACCTAAAACAAGGACAAGCATTTACGTTAAGCGATACAAGTATTTCAAAAGATATTGTAATTTCTAAGTTGTTAGCTGATAAATTAGAGTTAAAACTGAACGATAAAATGGTAATTCATTTTTTAACTCAAAAACCTGATAGCATTTCGTATAAATTAGAACCTCGTGTAAAAGTATTTTACATATCAGGTATTTACGAAACAGGTTTTGAAGAAATTGATAGTAGGCTTGTATTGGTTGATTTACGTCAAATTCAGAAATTGAATTATTGGAATGATAATCAAATTGGTGGAATAGAGGTAGCTATTAACAATTACGATAAAATAGATGAATTGGGGGCTTATGTGTACGACATTGTAGGTCAAAATTTAAATTCTCAAACGGTTAAAGAAACCAATCCTACTATATTTTCATGGCTTGATTTACTAGATATGAATGCAATTATTGTTATTATACTAATGATTATTGTTGCTGGCATTAATATGATTTCGGCCTTGTTGGTAATTATTTTGGAACGAACCAACATGATAGGTATTTTAAAAGCATTGGGAGCAACAAATTTAAGTATTCAAAAAATATTTTTATACAATGCAGCTTATCTTATTGGTAGAGGATTATTGTATGGCAATGTGCTTGCTCTTGTTATTGGACTAGTTCAACACTTCTTTGGAATTTTCAAACTTGATCAAGCAACGTATTATGTATCAGTAATTCCAATTAATTTAAACATACTGCATATTGTGTTACTTAATATAGGAACACTTGTTAGTTGCTTATTAATGCTTATTATTCCAAGTTTTATTATTTCAAAAATAACACCTGTAAAAGCGATAAGGTATAGTTAACACAGGGTACACCCCTTAAACAAAAGCGAAAAAAATCGACTTAATGTTTACCTGTTTCGCTTAACATTTTTATAAATTCCGTAGAAAAACGGTAAACATCTCCTGGCCAGCGGGCAGACAAATAATTTCGATCTCGTACCGTAAAGCCTCTATTTAAATGGCTGATATCATCTCTGAAAAGTGGAGTGGTACCGCTTAGAAAATTGGATTTACTTAACAAAACACCTTCTACTTCTTTTTGAACAGTTATTCCGGGATAAGTTAAATAATAATCCCCCAACCATCTTCGAGTCATATTATATGCCAACAACTCTTGCGATGCCAATAGTGCTGTTGTTTTATAATTATATAAAACTGATTTATTGGTGCTCGGATTAATACTACGCGCAACAAGAATCACACCGTGACAGATAGCTGCAACGGGCTTATTAGCATTAAAAAAATCAACAATACACTTTTGTAAATTTGAAGATTCTAAATATTCCTTAACGCCTTTATCATGTCCGCCAGGCAATAAAATGGCGTCAAAATCCTCTTCTAATAAATCGGCATATTTTAATGGAGAACAAAACTCATTACTTTTTTCCATTTCGTAATAAGCCTCAACGGCATCTTGACGTGCTTTTAAAATATGTTTAAAAATGCCTAATCCGTTTCCTGTAAGCATAATTTTGTCAGCTTGAGCTTTTATACCACTTGGCGTAGCAAAACTGACAACACAGCCCGACTTATTAAGGAAGTGCCAAGGAATAGCGGTTTCTGTTGGATCAAAACCGTAATTTGGAAGCGGTATAATTACTTTTTTGAATGTCATACACGTACTTAAAGTCCATTTTTACTAATCATCCACACCAAAGCAGCCATAGCAGCTCCACCAAGTTCCAATTCACGTTTATTTACATTTTTGAATACATCTGTTGCAGCATGATGATAATCGAAGTAGCGTTGTGATTCGGGCAATAATTCCAAACAAGGTGTTCCAAATTCTTTTAACTTTTCAATATCAGCACCGCTTCCTGTACGCTCAAAACTAAATACACTATATGGTTCAAACAGCGGTTTCCAACTACTTAATTTTGCTTTTTTTTCAGCACTCATTTCACTACTAAAACCTCTAGGTGCAAAACCTCCAGCATCCGATTCTATTGCAGCAATATGTGTTTCTTTATTGATTTTAGCCCATTCGGCATACTTCTCTCCTCCTCTGCCTCCGTTTTCTTCATTCGCAAATGCAACAGCACGTATAGTTTGTTTAGGCTTTATACCTAAAGCTTTAAAAATACGAATTACCTCGATGCTTTGCACTACCCCTGCCCCATCGTCATGGGCACCTTCACCAACATCCCATGAGTCAAGGTGTCCGCCAACTAATATTACATCTTTAGTGTTTTTAGTACCGAAAATTTCGCCCACCACATTAAACGAAATTTCATCAGCCAATGTTTTACAATTCATTTTTAAATACAGTTTAGCATCTTTATTGTTTTTTAAGCTTTCGCTCAACAATTGAGCGCCAACAGTACTTACAGCGCAAGCAGGTATTTTATTTAATGTGTCCTTATACCCCATCACACCTGTATGTGGATTATCGTCAAAAGCAAATGTACACGAACGTACTATTGTTGCCACTGCACCATATTTAACCGCTTCAGAAGCTCCTGCCCAACGGTATTGAACAGCTTCGCCATAAGCATCAAATGTATCAATGGTTTTAGGGTTCATCGGGAAATTGAAAAACACAATTTTCCCTTTGATTTTCTCTTTTCCAAGTTTAACAAGCTCTTCAAAGTTTTTTACTTCAATCACATTTGCTGTAATACCTTCTGGAACAGTAGCAATTGAACCTCCCAATGCACATATAGAAAGTGGTTTAATAATCTTACCATCATCCAACATTAGTTTAGCTACTTCTTTTTCGCCTCTTACCCAATGAGGCACCATACACTCTTGTAAATATACCGAATCAGCACCCGCTTCTTTCATAGCTTTAAATGCCCATTCAACCGCTTTTAATCCATTTGTTGAACCACTGAGTCTGTTCCCAATTTTACTTGTTAAATACTCTAAATTAGAATAGCTTTTACCATTTGAAAGTGCCTCTTCAAAAATTTGCTGAATCATTTCGGCATCGGTTTTCTCTTTATCTATAAATGACGCAGATACAATGGTAATGAGCACACCAGCGATTATTAAAACGAAGTAATGAATGTATTTTTTCATAAAATTAGTTGCGTTTTTTTCAGACTTTTTTATTATCTAATAAGTGAAATGTTTCCTTTTTTGTTAATTGACTGCCCATTATTAAGCGTTGCCTCCATGTAATATACAAAAACGCCTGGGTTGAGAAGCTTTCCGTTATAAAAACCAGTCCAGCTAACAGATGCGTTTTCCGCTTCAAATACCTTTTCACCCCATCTGTCAAAAATTATCAATGAAAAGTTTGAAACACAGTTTTCAAATCCGTGCAATACAAACATATCATTGTGGCCATCCCCATCAGGTGAAAAAGCAGTTGGAACACCCATGGTACAATTACAGTCGGATAATAAGACATCTATACTATCCTGATTATAACATCCATTTGCACTTGTAATTGTTAGTAAATAAATACCAGGTGT
Source organism: Bacteroidia bacterium (assembly GCA_049651825.1). Lineage (GTDB taxonomy): Bacteria > Bacteroidota > Bacteroidia > 2-12-FULL-35-15 > 2-12-FULL-35-15 > 2-12-FULL-35-15. Next base: position 2,983 of record JBASCV010000172.1, on the reverse strand, counting down.
ATCAACTAACCTTGTTGTGCTACTTGTACCGTCATCCCAAATATAACTTTCCAAATTTATAGGATTCGCTTTCAAAGTAACACTTTCTCCTGCACATAAACTTCCTTCTTTAATAATAGAAGACGGGAAATTATTTTGCCATAAAACGTTTATTGTATCGCTCTTAGTGTTGCCACAGGAAGATACGGTTACCCAGTATTTCCCTGGTTGATAGACAGTGAATTTTTGATTAAGAGAACCGTCCTGCCATTCATAAGAGGAAAAATCACTACCGGCATTAAGAACAACAATACGACCATTACAGCTGATAATGTCTAAACCCAAATCAAGGATATTAGCAGGTTGTGCTAAATTAATAGTTATTGAATCGGTTGTAGTACAACTGTTACCAGTATTAACAGTTACTTTATAATTTCCTGGAGTATTTACTGTATAGGTTTGATTTGAAGTTCCGTCCTGCCATAAATAAGAAGTATAACCATTACCCGCATTAAGGGTAATGCTACTCCCCTGACAAATAATCGTATCCGCTCCTAATTCTAATAGAGGATATTGTAATACTGTAATAAACATGGAATCCCTTTTAATTCCACAGTTACTAGTTACCTCAGCTATCAATGTATCTTTGCCGGAACTATTAAAATGAATCACAGCCAAACTATCTGATGAATTTTGAATATACCCATCGCCAAGTAAAGACCAATTGATTGAATTAAAACACCTTTCTCGTAAAGTGTAAGTTGCACTTTCATTACAAACACTATCGGGCCCTGATATATAAGGAACTCCATTATAAAAAACGTTGGATGCAAAATTTGGCAAACCTAAATAAGCTATTTTTCCATTTAAGGATAATCCGTTATCTATATAGTTGCATAGCAAACCTATAGCATTTGGATTATTGATTACTCCAAGAACAGAATCACCTATTTTAGAAACATATATTTTTCCATCTGGCGCTATTTGCAATGCACCCAAAGAACTATAGCTACTAGCTCCCACTTCTATTATAGAATTATTGATGTCATTAACCGATCCCGCCTGTAAATCAATCTGAAATATTTTTTTTGGACTTGATGAGCCAGAAAAGTAACCTCCTCTATATAACTTGCTTCCATCTGGGGAGAACTCAACACCATAATTAAGGCTTATCCCCATCTGATAAGCTTGTCCAATATCAACCAGATTGGATAATATGCCTGTAGTATTATCAAAGTCTAACATATAATTAGTATGGGCTAATTTATTACCAGCAGGAGACAGTTTCCATAATCCACCAATGGTACCACTATTCGGAATATAAATAGATGAAACTACTGGTGTACTTGAAACACCGGTAGCTGTTACTAAAAATGAATAAAATATATTTTGATCAAAATATTTATGTGTTAATATCCATATATCGTTTCCATTACAATGCATCCCACCAACAAGATTTTCAGTTACAGGTGTAACCAAAAGTGTGTTTTTTGTTCCGCTAATAACATCACCTAAACCACTGTCTAAGGCCATATCAACTTCAGAATAACGTAAACCATTAGCATAATTATTTTCATTTGCATCTACTGTAAAAATATAATATTTCCCATTGTTATTTGGTTTAGGTACAATTAGGGCAGATTGCATAGCAGAGGTATGCCCCATTAAACCTAAGCCATTGGGCATTGGAATATGATTTTTATTCCAAACGGTTATTCCATCTGTGTAAAAAAGTAATTGTCCATTTACTTTATCGCTTATACTGGCACATCCTTCAAATGTAAACATAGCACTATTGGTTAAAGCAACGGGAGAACTACCATTAAAATCAACTCCTGCCGAATCTCCAAAATACCAGGTATTGGCTTCTTTACTATTACATTGTCCTACACTAATATAGCTATAAAAAGTATCGCTACAAGTACCATTAGAAGCTACTAATGAAACCATAAAACCTCCTGCTGTGGGAAAGGTATAGTTGAAATTCGTTGCACTGCTCTGAGTCACACCATCTATATACCATTGGTAGCTAGTTCCATTTATACTGGTATTTGTAAAAGTTACATTATCTCCAGGTGAAATAATGTTTGAACTTAAAGTAAAAGAAGATAAAACAGGGCACGTTACTATAATTGTTTGTGTATATTCTTCATTACAGGAGATGTCATTATTGGATGCAATCAATTTTATTGCATAAGTACCTTGTGTGTTAAAAGTATATGTTGAATTCGTTAAATTTGAAAAAGTAGTTCCATTCAATTGCCAGATGTAGTTAGTAGCACCAGATGAAGTATTGGTAAATGAAACAGAAGTTCCTGCTACCACGTTCGTAGCACTTGAATTAAAGAAAGAAGTAATAGGGTTGGAACATAAACTGTTGCAGGCAGTAGATTGTAATAGACTATTACGTATTCCTGTAAGGAAGGATAACATACGATTTTTTTGCCCAAGCGTAAATGCGGACTTACATGTTTGATAACCATAATCCATATAATTTATATACATATCATTCTGGTCTCCAACTCCACCATTTCCTGTTGGACGAAAGGGATTGTTTACAGAAATATCATCTGAATCAGTAGTACATGTATTTATTGTTGAAGCACATGATACAGGAGCTGTGGAAGCGTCAGGAGGTGTATCACATACTTTATCACCATCTATAAGGCAATTACCATTACCACATCCTCCTTCAAAAGTATGATACAGCCCCAGATAATGGCCTATTTCATGTATAGCTATTTTAGAATTTTCAGGTGAGCTTCCAAAATCAGATTCTATAACAACACCGTCTTCAGGTTGTCCGTGTGATGATGGGAAATAAGCATAACCAGCTACTCCTGTTCCGGCCGAAAGTGATGTAATACTTTGTATTACCCAAATATTTAAATATTTGGTAGGATTCCATCTAACTATATTTTTTAAAGCTATATCATCTGTCTCAACTGTTATATTTGTAAGATTAGAAACGTTTCTAGTGATTCCTGTTGTATAATTACTATTC
>JBASCV010000171.1:0-11721 GCA_049651825.1 Bacteroidia bacterium | reverse complement strand
CAACTCGCTAGGCAAGCACCTTGGAGTCAAAGACTTAACTGGATTTGGTATCGCAGCCATTATTGGAGCAGGCATTTTTAGCACCATAGGTAAAGCGAGTTTTGATGGTGGTCCAGGTGTTATTTTCTTATTTTTATTTACTGCAGTGGCTTGTGGTTTTGCAGCTTTTGCGTATGCCGAATTTGCTTCTATGGTACCTGTTTCAGGTAGTGCATATACCTATTCGTATGTGGCTTTTGGCGAAATTATTGCTTGGATTATTGGTTGGGCACTCATAATGGAATATGGTATTGGCAATATAACTGTTGCTATTTCGTGGAGCGATTACTTTACAGGTTTATTGGATAATATAGGAATACGCCTTCCACTATGGGTACAAATGGATTATTTAACCGCATCAAAAGGCTTTACTGAAGCTACTACACTCATGCAAAGTGGCAAAACGTTTGAAAACCTTGATGGATGGATGCAAACAGCACACACCGCTTGGACTACCTCTCCTACTATTGGTTCCTTACATATCATTGCTGATTTGCCAGCCTTGTTTATCATTATTGTAATTACAGCCTTGGTTTACAGAGGTATGAAAGAATCAAGAAATGCGAGCAACTTAATGGTAATCATCAAGTTATGCATTATATTATTGGTAATTGCGGTAGGTGTTTTTTATGTAGATACTGATAATTGGAGCCCTTTTGCACCCAATGGAATTGCAGGAATTTTAAAGGGTGTTTCGGCCGTGTTTTTTGCTTACATTGGTTTTGATGCCATCTCAACTACTGCCGAAGAGTGTAAAGACCCTCAGCGCGATTTGCCACGAGGTATGATGTGGGCCATTATTATTTGTACCATTTTGTATGTAATTATAGCACTGATACTTACAGGGATGGTAAGCTATACCGAATTGAGCGTTGGCGACCCCTTGGCTTTTGTGTTTGGGAAACTGAATTTAAAATGGATGTCGGGAATTATTGCTGTAAGTGCAGTAGTGGCTATGGCTAGTGTATTGTTAGTTTTCCAAATGGGGCAGCCACGTATTTGGATGAGCATGAGCCGAGATGGTTTATTACCACAATCATTTGCTAAAATTCATCCTAAATTTAAAACCCCGTCTTTTGCAACAATCGTTACAGGCTTTGTGGTGGCTGTACCTGCTTTATTTTTGAACCTTACAATGGTTACTGATTTATGTAGTATAGGCACCTTATTTGCATTTGTACTTGTGTGTGCAGGTGTTTTGGTATTACAAAACAAACCGAATGTACAACGTGGCAAGTTTAAAACACCATACATCAACGCAAAATACATTATGCCACTATTGTTAGTTTTGGCTGTAGTTTTATCATTCAATTACAACAAACAAGCTACCATGGCATTTATTACCAACGAAAAACAAATCAATGATGCCAATACGTTTGTTTCATCCTTAGGCGAGCAAGAAATTTCAAAGGTAAAAGAATTTATACAAGCATCAGATAATGAAGCATTTAACAAAACAAATAACGATATAATTGCCTACATGAATACATTTGAAGGCGAATCGTATATCAGTTTGTTGGAATCATTCCCTGTGTCGAATAATTTTAAATACGAAACGGGATGGAATTTGTTTAAACATAAAATACCGATGTGGACATTTATACTTATTTCAATTGGTTTAGCCGTATGGGCATTTCGTGAAAATCTTTCATTAATACCTCTATTGGGATTGATATGTTGCTTATACATGATGGCCGAACTAGGAGTATCAAACTGGATAGGTTTTGGAATATGGCTTTTTGTAGGATTAGTTATCTATTTTGGATATAGTTATAAAAAAAGTAAGTTGAATACTGATAATTCTAACTAGTTAAAAGATAAACTAAATCTAGTTACCTGATAAAAAACGGCATAAATTATGCTATTTCATTAAGTATAGTTATTCAAATAGCTAATGCGTACTTTTGTAATTGTCGCATTTTTGTTTTTTTTACATGAAAAGAGGTGTTTTAATAGTATATTTTTTTGCAGGCATTTTGTGTTGTGAGATGCTGTATGCCCAAGACCCTGCAGGCCAGCGAAAAAAAGTAAAATCAACAATTAGTGTTGCTGCCATTAAATCTATTTACAAAAATCATCCACAACACACCATCAACACTAAATCAAAACCAGGATTTAATGCATCTTATAAACTCGAATTTTTAACCACAAGAAGAACAAGTGTTTTGTTTGGATTAGACTATTTGAGTCAAGGCTTTACGTTTAAAGGCTATTACGTTGGGCCCGGTTTTACTTATTTGTTTGACAAAACATATGCTTATACACACGAAATTAGGGCACAAGAATTGCATATTCCCATAGGATTTAAAAATTTAATGAATCTTGAAAAAGATAATTTTTATACACCTTATTACTATGCAGGTGCAGGGTTAAGATACATTATCAACTCATACTATGTTATTAGTAACGACTCAACAGAAACTGTAGTGTACGATGGTAAAGGGAATTTAAATTTTGAACATCAGGTATTTACAAAAATAGCAAATAAACTGTTGGATGGTAAAGGAAGTTCATTTACACAAAAGCTAAATTCATATTTATATGCAGGTTTTGGCATACAACGTAACTTAAGAGAATCGGGTAAAGCAATTTGTTTTGATTTATGTTACAAATTTGGTATTTCGCGAATGCACTATAATGGTTATAACAATTCAAACAACCTGAATATTAAAGACTCGCACCTGCTTTTCAATGTTGGATTGAAGTTTTAAACACGCTTATTAATGAATAAAATTTTAAACATATTATTTGTTTGTATTATTTTATTGGGTAAAACAATGCTTGCTCAAGTAGAGTGGAGCGAAGAATTACTTGAAAAAGCAAACATTGCTAAAGATAGTAGCTATCTGACCACCGAAGAAAAGGAAATTGTTTATTATACCAATTTGGTTCGTTTGAATCCGGAATTATTTGGCAAAACATTTATACAACATTATATCGACTCTACTGGAAAAACAAGTAACTACACAAAATCGCTCTTAAAAACATTGGAAAAAGCCAAACCAATGGGTGTGCTCACACCTTCAAAAAAATTACAAGAAACAGCAAAAGAACACGCAACAGAATTTGGTAAAAAAGGAGCAACAGGGCATGGTAATTTAAAAAAGCGCTTTGCCAAATATCAAGAAGATTGTGGATGTATTGTAGCTGAAAATTGCTATTATGGTAAAAACAATGCTCTAAACATTGTTATAGAATTACTGATTGACGAAGGCATAGCCAACTTATCGCACCGCAACAATATTTTAAACAAAGAACTCACTAGCACAGGTTTGTTTATTGCGCCTCATAAAACATTTACACGTAATTGTGTGATAGATTATAGCTCGGAATGGTAAATAATTCAATTACCAAACTTAAACCCTAAACTACTACCAACAGAGCGTTTCACTTCGGTTTCAAACTCTTTCACATCATCCAACACCAGTTCCTCTAATTTTTGCTTGGTTCGTTCTATTGCTGGCATTTCTGCCAAACGTAGGTTCTGATTTTTTATAGCTTCTCCTACCACCTGTCGCACGGTACGTGCATTACCAAAATTTTTATCTCGATTTTGATACAAAAATGAAAAATATTTTTTCAAGTGCTCCGCAGCTTCATCATTGGGAATTATTTTTTCTTTTGCCAACATTGCCATAGCTATTGTATACATTTCGTCCTCATTATAATCATTAAAATTATAAGTTCTATCAAACCTCGACTTTAAACCAGGATTAGACTCCACAAACTCTTGCATATTTTGGGTATAACCCGCAACAATTACACCAAATTGACCACGTAAATCTTCCATACGTTTTAGTATTACCTGTATGGCCTCTTGTCCAAAATCATTAGAAGCACCTTTATTTGATAGTGCATAGGCTTCATCTATAAACAATATACCACCTAAAGCATCGTTCACTTTTTCGCCAGTTTTAATTGCTGTTTGCCCTACATAACCTGCTACCAATCCTTCTCTATCAACTTCAACAACATGACCTCTTTCAAGGAGGCCTAAGCCTTTATAAATTTTAGCAATAATACGTGCAACGGTTGTTTTACCTGTACCCGGATTACCAGTAAATACACTATGTAACGAAAATTTATTCAGTACATCCCTACCCGTTTCTTTATAAAAGCGCACTAACTTAACCAATTCCTTCACCTCTTCTTTTACATTGTTCATTCCTGTGAGTGCATCCAACTCTGCTAATCCTTCCTTCAACAATTTCTCGTTTACATCCAACTTTAACTTCTTTTTGTTTCTACCAGCTACCACTTTTTGTATATCCTCAACTTCAATTGTTGAAAGCACATCGTTAGATAATTCATTTACATTAGCATTGCTCATTAAACGCAAACCTAAATTCATTTTTGCCTCATCAATCAGTGAGTACACATAACGCGCATTACCAAACGAATTATCTCGCATACGATAAGCCTCAACAAGTATTTCTTCCAATGCTAGTTTTGCATCATTAGTAAGTGTAACTCCTTTTTTTAGTGCTGCAACATCAGCAATCAACAACATTTCTTCTGGCATGTAATCTTCAAAATGAAAATAATGCGAAAAGCGAGATTTTAAGCCAGGATTCGACTCAATAAAATCATTCATTTCTTTTGGATATCCAGCACACATAATAGCAATGTCACCAGTTCCGTCCGACATTTCCTTTATCAATATTTCTAATACTTCTGGACCAAAATCATTTGAATCTTCTTTTGTACGTGTAAGCGAATAGGCTTCATCAACAAATAAAATCCCACCTTTTGCTTCTTCTATTATTTTTTTTACACGAGGAGCCGTTTGTCCAATATATTGACCTACCAAGTCAGCTCTATCAACCTCTTTCACGTGTCCTTTTGATAGCAATCCCATTTTTTTATACAAACGGCCAAGCATATTTACAACTGTAGTTTTACCAGTACCAGGATTACCAGTAAAAATGCTATGCAAGCTTAGTTTACCTGCATCTTCAAAGCCCTTTTCTTTACGTAATTTGATAAAGTTTATATAATTAATATGGTCGCGAATATTTTTTTTAACATCGTCCAAACCTATTAATTCATCTAGTTTTGCAAGCAGTTGTTCAATTGTTTCTTCTTGCTGAGGATCAATAGTAGGAATGTTATTTAAATGTGCATGTTCAGCAATTGTAATGGGTTCAACCACCCCTTCTTCATTTTCAGCACCCATTTCAAAAGGCACAAGTGCCACAAGTGTGTCCATAAAAACAATTTCTACAGTATATTTATCATCTTGCCAGGTGCCTTTGTAATCACTCCCCCAACCAGCTTCAATTGTATATATCCAATCTTTTTTATCTTTTTCGATATATCCGTTTCTAATACTTTGACCTTTAGCCTGACCTGCATCGTCATAAAAATTGAAAAACAATTCGTAATTCCAATCATTAGCTGTTTTTGTTCGAAATTTAAACTCAACCCACAGATAAGGCGTTTCGAGGCGATTCATTTTTTTTAGATAGGTACGTTCTTTTAAACTAGCACCATCATAACCACCAACATACAATTTTACTGATTCAACAGAAAAATAGGGATTTGCTGCAACAGAAACCTTACCAACATCTTCAACAAAAAAATATTTAGTTCCCACCAATTCACCGTCAATATATGCTTCCCAACAATAATTACCTTTTATCCAAAAAGCACCTTCAGTAGCATTTCCCCAACCATCGCGCACATAAACAATATTTTCATCTGTTCTTACATTAACAGGCCAATCTAACGAACACAGCTCTGTTCGATTGCTTACTCCTATTGAAAATGCTTTCAACTTAACATTTGCAGTCCACTCCTGTTCATCAAATAATTTATTATAAAACGAGAACTCGGTGCGGATGTACGTAGTTTCCATCCGATCAAAAACTGTACGGTATTTTTTAGTGGCGTTTGCCATCCACTCATCCGATGAAAAAACTTTTAAATCTTTAAATTTATAATTCTTTGACATTTTTAATTGACTAGGAATTTAAACCGTTTACATAAATTTAAAATCGAAACAAAAAGTATTTAATTTGCCAACTTTTGATTTAATCTATCATGAGCTTCAGCAACTTCTTTTTTCATTGTTTCAATTATTTCTTTACATGATACAATGTTATCAATCAACTCCACACTTTGTCCGGCACACCATAAAGTTTGATAATTACCAGGTTTAACAGATTGTTCAAGCTTTTTCATTCCAGTAATTTGAACCCACATTTTAAAATATTTTTTTGTTCTGGAATTATTAGAAAGTGTTCGCTCTAACCAATTCTGTTTATATCCTATTTTTTTTGCAAACGGAGTATTTATAATGGTGCAAGGTGTCCCCGAAATTTTTTCGGTAAGTACAATATCTCCCATTTTTGAAGAAACGATTGCATTTTTGTACTCATTATTTACAGGCGCCTCTGTACTTGCTATAAAGCGTGTACCAACAGATACCCCTTCGGCACCCAAAGCCAACATCGACAAAATTCCTGCTCCGCTAGCAATACCACCTGCTGATATTACAGGCGTATTTGGAAATGTACGCTGAAGTGACGGCACCAATATTTGCAATGAATTTGGCCCAGCATGTCCTCCTGCACCTTGCCCTACAGCAATAAATCCATCGCAACCCAATTCAAAACACTTTTGAGCATGCTCAATATTAGTTACATCACAAAACACCTTAGCCCCATAGCTATGTGCTTTTTGAATAACTTCTTTAGGATTACCCAATGAGGTTATATAAAAAGGAACTTTTTTCTCAACACAAGCCTTTAAATGCTTTTCGTACAAAGGGTTTGTTTTTTGCACAATCAAGTTGATACCGTATGTACCATTCGGGCTATTCTTTTTTGCTTCGTTAAGATTATCTAACACCTTTTCCAATTCCCCTTCGTTTCTGTAATTTAAACTTGGAAACGTGCCAGCAATACCACTTTTCATGGCAGCAACCACCATTGCTTCGTTACTCACCAAAAACATTGGTGCCATTATCATTGGAAAATCAATATTTAGTAACTGGGTTAGTTTGGTTTTCATATATCTAAAAATTATTTGGGTGAATCGGTAAAATAGTTTATTTTTGAACTGTATGTAAATATACAACAAATATTATTTAATTATTAGTAACTGGTAATTAGTGATTAGTTGTTGATGATTATGAATTCTTGGAATGAGAATTAAGCATTTCGCAAATTAAACACATTGATATTTTTAGTTAAACAATTAAAATTCAACTACGTACTATGGCAATTACACGTGTATTCGACATTATTCCGCAACTACTTGAAAAGTATAACAAACCGAATGCTTTAGCAGCAAAAGAAAACGGACAATGGGTAACATACTCTACCCAACAATTTGCTGACAATGTAAACAACTTGAGCTATGGTATAATAGGACTAGGCATTGAAAAAGATGAAAAAATTGCGATTATTTCAAACAACCGCCCAGAATGGAATTTTGCTGACTTTGCCTCTCAGCAAGCTGGTGCAATTACAGTACCTATTTATCCTACCATAAGTGAAAATGATTTAAATTTTATTTTGAATGATGCCAAAGTAAGATACATTTTTGTTAGCAGTACCGAACTTTATGCTAAAGTTAAAGGAGTTGCAGCTAATGCACCAAGTGTAAAAGAAATATACACGTTTAATAAAGTGGCTGGCGCAAAACATTGGAGCGAATTGGTTGAAGCAGGAAAAAACAATCCTAAAAAAGCTGAAGTAGAAGCCATAAAAAACAATATTAAACCAAACGATTTACTTACCATACTATATACATCTGGTACTACTGGCAACCCTAAGGGAGTTATGCTTTCGCATAATAATTTATTGAGTAACTCTATTGCCTCAGAAAATTTATGTCCGTTTCAACACCAATGGAAAGCATTAAGCTTTTTACCATTAAACCATGTTTATGAGCGTATGTTAACTACGCTTTATTTCTATAAAGGTATTTCGATATACTACGCTGAAAGTATTGAAACGATTGGCGACAATTTAAAAGAAGTTAAACCTGAAGTTTTTTCAACAGTACCACGTTTACTTGAAAAAGTATATGATAAAATTGTAGCAAAAGGTTCAGACTTAACGGGCTTAAAACATAAATTATTTTTCTGGGCACTTGAATTAGGCTTAAAATATGAATTGAATGGTGCAAATGGCTGGTGGTACGAAACACAATTAAAATTAGCCAACAAACTTATTTTTAGTAAATGGCGCGAGGCTTTAGGCGGAAATATTGTGGCTATTGTTTCTGGTGGTGCAGCGCTGCAACCTCGTTTAGCAAGAGTATTCAATGCTGCACAAATTACAGTACTTGAAGGGTATGGCTTAACAGAAACATCGCCCGTAATTGCCGTTAACAACTTTTTACCGAATGGAATTAAATTTGGTACAGTAGGAACAGTATTAAATGGTGTAACAGTTAAAATTGCCGAAGATGGCGAAATTCTTGTAAAAGGACCTAACGTAATGCTTGGCTATTATAACCGACCAGATGCTACAGCAGAAGCAATTGATAGCGATGGTTGGTTTCATACGGGCGACATTGGAATTTTTGAAGAAAATAGATTTTTGAAAATTACTGATCGTAAAAAAGAAATATTTAAAACATCAGGCGGAAAGTACATTGCTCCGGTAATGATAGAAAACAGAATTAAAGAATCGCCATTTATTGAGCAAGCGCTTGTTATTGGTGAAAATCAAAAATTTGCTTCGGCACTATTGGTTCCATCATTTGCATTCATACAAGATTATTGCAAACGCAAAAACATTGAATATACGAGCAACGAAGAAATCATTAAAAATCCTGTAATAAAAGCGCGTATTATAGCTGAAATTGAAAAAGTAAATGTTGATTTAGCACAATACGAAAAAATTAAGCGCCCCGAACTTTTAGCACGCGAATGGTCAATTGAAAAAGGAGAAATGACTCCAAAATTATCACTAAAACGTAAAGTTATTTTAGAAGCCAACAAAGCATTGGTTGATAAAATCTATTCTGGAGAATAATAAAACAAAAACACAACCCAAAAAGCCAATTTGCTAACAACCAGCAGATTGGCTTTTTATTTTTTCATACAATTGTTGAAAACTTTATGCATACATAATAAAAAACAGTTGACTTGTATACTACTTGTAAACTAACTTTGTAGCTATTGAATTTAACGCATAAAAACTAACTAAACCTAAACTAAAATTAAAAATGATAAAAAAATTAACATTGTCGGTTTTAACATTTGTAATAGGAAGTTCAATTTGCTTAGCAACAAATATTGGTAGCGATGAAGCAAAAAAAGTTGCAGAAACATTTTATTCACTTAACTCAAACAAAGTAATTAATAAATTATCATTAACCTATACCCATCAATCGAACACAGGCGAAACACTTTATTATGTTTTTAATGTAAACGAAAACGATGGCTATGTAATAATACCAGCAAATGATGCTCAACCTGTAATGGGCTATGCAACACAGGGCACTTATACTAAGCCACAATACATGGCAGAAAACAGCATAGTAATTAATAAATGGAGTGCAAGCGGATGGGCGGTAACACCTAAAACGAATAAGAGTTAAAATAAGATACAGCATTACAACAAAAAAGCATAATAACAACAATGTTATTATGCTTTTTTGTTTTTTTAGAAAAGTGGAAAGTGTTGTAAACCGAATAGTTATAACCAAGCAACGCTCAGTTATAATGTAAAATCAAACAAGTCTTTCAATTTTATGCCTAGTGCTTTTGAAATTTGATACAACATACAGCTGGTTACATTATGCTCGCCCCGCTCAATACGACCTATTTGCTTACCCGAATTACCTACCATAAATCCTAAATCTTCTTGAGTTAAACCACTGTTTAAACGTAACTCCCTTACCCTATTACCGAGTAGCTTTAAAAAATTTCTATCAACTATGTTTTGTACATACAAGTATGCGATTGTTGATAATAAATCAAAAGCCCATACATGGGCTTTTGATTTATTATCATATTCTTGCACAACTATATCAAGTTATTACTTGATATAATAGCTATTTATTATAAACAATTAAAAAAACAAAACATGATGAAAACAACATTGAAATTATTACTAACAGGTGGCACCTTGTGTGTTACTTTAATTGCAAATGCCCAAACTTGGTCGCATGGTTCAAATGAATTACGAACAGGAACATCAAATACAGCCAATGGTTCTTTGTTGTTTTACAATTCAACAAACAGCAATACTATTGGTATCCAATCAGGAGCAACAAGCACAAGCTATACCATGACCTTGCCCACAGCACAAGGCAGTGCAGGCGATGTGTTACAAAATAATGGCTCAGGAACTTTAAGCTGGACTTCCGTTAGTGGTATTGCTAATGTATATGAAGTAAGTGCTACTATAAGTTCTTCACAAATATTAAATCTTTTTAGTAGCCCTGTTACTATCGTTGCTGCTCCAGGTGCAGGGAAATATATTGAAGTGATTTCGGCTTCTGCAGTTATGATATATAACAGCCAACCTTATGCAGATAACACCTCATTAGAATTGAGATGTGCTGGCTCAAATGTTCAAGCTCAAGCAGGTGAAGGCTATGCTTTAGTATCAACATTTAGCAGAAATTGTTTATTTGTAAAACATTCGTATGGTGTAACTCCTACAAAGAGCCAATTGGTCGAAAATACAGATTTAGTTCTTGGTGTTTTGATGGTAAATACTACAGGTGGACCAACTGGCGGGAATTCTGATATTAAGATTAAAGTAATGTACCGTATTGTTACTATTTAACTTTCACTATTGATAAACTCATAAATATTACTTAACTTTATAAAACAACAAACATGAAAAATAAAATAAAACTAATACTACTATTAATGATTAGTACTACACATTTTATAAATGCACAAAGTAGCTGGTGGCACACAGCAGGAGAATTGCGCACAGGAGTTGCTAGCGGCAATACGGGTTCCTTATTGTTTTACAATTCGGGCAATGCCAATAGCGTAAAAATTCAATCGGGTGCTACCAGTGCAACTCACACCCTTACCTTACCCACTACACAAGGTGCAGCAAATACAGTACTTATGAACAACGGAAGCGGTACTCTAACTTGGCAAAATGCAGGTGGTATTGGGGCATGGTCTTTAATAGGCAATGCTGGTACTACCGCAGGTACTAACTTTATTGGCACTACAGATGCTGTTGATTGGGTTGTTAAAACTAATAGTAACGAAAGAATACGTGTATTGTCAGGTGGCAATGTGGGAATTGGAACAACGACACCAGGAAAAATATTAGATGTTGTTGGCCCTGATAATGCAGATGCTCAATTTAGGCTTTATAAAGGTGCAAATATAGTATCAACGCTGGGAACGGGAACAGGTGCAGTTGGTGCAGAATCTGGTGTACTTCAATTATACAACAATTCAGGTGCAACAGGCGTGCAAATATTTTCAGAAGGGGATTCTTGGATAACAGGCGGAAACTTAGGTATTGGAACGGCCACACCAGGAAAAATACTAGATGTTGTTGGTCCTGACAATGCGGGTGCTCAATTTAGACTTTATAAAGGTGCAAATATAGTATCAATGCTGGGAACGGGAACAAGTACGGCTGGGGCAGAATCTGGCGTACTTCAATTATACAACGATGCAGGTGCTATAGGTGTTCAGATATTTTCACAGGGGAATTCATGGATAACAGGCAGCAATGTTGG
>JBASCV010000170.1:0-20807 GCA_049651825.1 Bacteroidia bacterium | reverse complement strand
ATAAATAACAGGTTTATCTAAAATAAAAATTAATTCCAAACAACAGCTTAATCATATTATACCTCAAAGCCCCACTCCTCGTTAAAAATTTTACCCGGAGTAGTTTTTGAAGGCTTTTCTTTAACTTTTGATATTGGCCTTGTTGCTGTGTTTTGTTCACTACGCTCGTCAACCGATGATTCATTTATTTTTTTATCAACTCCTTTATCTTCTGTTAATCTATCATTACGTTTTGATTTTGATGCCAAGGGTTTTGTTGATTCGGTGCGTTCAACTAAAATATAATCCAATTGTTTTTTTGCTAAATCAGCCCGTTTTACTTGAATTCTAACCGTATCGCCCAAGGTAAGCACTTTACCATATTTACGTCCGCGCAAACAATAGTTATCTTCATCAAAAAAATAATTGTCATCTGTTAAATCTCTCATACGAATCATTCCTTCGCAATGGTTTTCTATAATCTCAACAAATATACCCCACTCTGTTGCCCCAGATATAATACCATCATACTCTTGCCCAATTTTATCCGACAAAAATTGTACTTGTTTGTATTTAATAGAAGCGCGTTCTGCATCGGCAGCAAGCTTCTCCATGTCGGACGAATGTTTACACTGTTCTTCCAACTCCTCTGGATTAGGGCTTTTTCCGCCATCCAAATAATGTTGTAACAAACGGTGTACCATCACATCAGGATACCTACGTATAGGCGAAGTAAAATGGGTATAGTATTCAAAGCCTAAACCATAGTGACCTATATTTTTAGTCGTATAAATTGCTTTTGCCATAGTGCGTATAGCAAGCATTTCAATCATCCCCGATTCTTTTTTCTGATTTACCTCTTTCAATAAATTATTCATTGAATCGGCAACCGCTTTATCAGTTTTTATATTCATTTTATAACCAAACTTGCCCACAAACTCAGCAAAATTGGCTAGCTTATCAGGATTTGGCTTATCGTGCACACGATACACAAAAGCCTTTTGTCCTATTTTATTTTTATCTTTTGCCTCTTGTGCACCTTTTGCTTTACCAACAAATTCGGCTACTTTACGGTTTGCCAATAACATAAAATCTTCAATCAACTGATTCGAATCTTTTGCAATTTTGAAAAACACCCCTGTAGGGTCACCTTTTTCGTCCAAATGAAATTTTACTTCAATTTTTTCAAACGCAATACTTCCTTTTCTAAAACGATTGGCACGCAATATTTTTGCCAAACGGTTAAGCGTTAATACTTCCTCACAAAAATCGCCTTTTTCTGTTTCAATAATTTCTTGTGCTTGCTCATATGTAAAACGTTTATCTGAATTAATGATGGTTCTGCCAAACCATTCATGCACTACTTCTGCTTCATCTGTCATTTCAAATACTGCCGAAAAGCAAAGTTTTTCTTCATTGGGGCGTAATGAGCAAACATTGTTTGATAAAATTTCGGGCAACATTGGAACCACTCTATCCACAAGGTACACAGAGGTTGCTCTTGAAGTTGCTTCCTTATCAATGATTGATTGCGGTTTTAAATAATGGCTCACATCGGCAATGTGTACGCCTATTTCCCAATTTCCGTTTGCTAATTTTTGTATCGACAACGCATCATCAAAATCTTTTGCATCAACAGGGTCGATTGTAAAGGTTGTAATTTCTCTAAAATCGCGCCTCTTCGCTATTTCTTCGGGAGTAATAATAATTGGTATTAAATCAGCTGCACGTTCTACATCTTTTGGAAACTCATATGGCAAGCCATATTCGGCAAGTATGGCATGCATTTCGGCATTGTTTTCTCCAACATCACCCAACACTTCTACTATCTCACCAATAGGATTAACGCCATTTTTAGGCCATTCTGTAATTTTAGCAATTGCTTTTTGTCCGTCTTTAACACCGTTTAGTTTTTCTAACGGAATGTATATGTCAACATTGATTTTTGAATTTGCTGGCACTAAAAAGCCAAATTTGGGAGATAATTGAACCGTGCCAACAAAAGTAGTTCGTGCACGTGTAAGCACTTCAACAATTTCGCCTTCTAGCTTATCACGTTTTGTAGGATATAAGGATACTTTTACCGTATCGCCATGCATTGCATTAAGAGTTTTACTTGGTGCTATCCACACATCATTTTCAGTGTCTTCTGAAATAATATAAGCAGTACCAGATGCAGTCATGTCCACTCTTCCGGTAATGTACTGTCGAGACGATTTTAATTTAAACTTACCTCGCTCAGGTTCAATTACAGTGTTGTTTTTCTTAAGCTCTTCTAAAATAGTATTAATTAACAAGCGTTGCGAATGGTCTCTAACATCAAGCGCAGCAGCAACTTGCTTATAATTAAGCGCTTTGCCTTGATTTTTAGAGAGCACTTTTAAAATCTCTTCAAAAAAATAGCCTTTGTTTTTTCCTTCGTTTTTGCCTTTAGCGGAAAAATTTTTCTTGTTTCTTTTCGTCATACACCAAAAATAGCAATAATACGAGGCCAAACAAGTTAAGGTTAACAATTATTGAAAAAAATTTTTATTGTGCAACCAAATAATGCAACTTTGCATCTCACCTATAGAATTCAACATCATGACGGATGAAGAAATAGTTAAAGGATGTATCCAAAAAAATCCCATTGCACAAAAGAACTTATACGATAAGTTCTCTCGCAAAATGATGGGAGTTTGTTTGCGTTATTCCGAAAGCCAAGAAGAAGCAGAGGATGTTCTTCAAAATGGCTTTGTTACGGTTTTTCAAAACATTTCAAGCTTCAAAGGGATGGGGTCTTTTGAAGGTTGGGTGCGAAAAATTATGGTAAACACAGCGCTAACAAACATTCGCAAAAACAAAAAATTAAAACAGAATGTTTCGCTTGATAATGTAAGTTTTATGTTGCCCTCAAGCAATCAAACATCTGATAATTTTGCCGCCAACGATTTGTTAAAACTAATACAAACACTACCTACAGGTTTTAGAACGGTGTTTAACTTATACGCAATAGAAGGTTATTCGCACAAAGAAATTGGCGATTTATTAAATATATCAGAGGGTACTTCAAAATCGCAGTACTCTAGGGCAAAAGCACATTTACAAAAAATGATTCCTAATAGATAAAAATGGAAAACATGAAAAATGACGATATAGAAGATTTGTTCAAAAAATCATTCGACAACTACGAACCAGAAGTTCGTTCAAGTGTTTGGAAAAACATAAAGGTGTTTTTAAAATGGGGAGGTTTAGCCTTTTTCATTAACACCTTAATCAATAAAATTGGGTTAACCACTTTTATAACCATTGTTGTTTCGCTTACTGCAATTGTAGGCGGAGCTGTTGCATACAACTGGAATAGCGACAAAAAAAACACACCTACTGCCGAGCAAACAATGGCTCCCAAAGACACCGCAACTGCTACAACACAACCCTCTATTGTTGAAGCCGAATCAATGGAGCCAACAAACAAAACCGCTAGTAATACTAAAGAAACGGCAAGCAATACAACTGTTAAAAATGTGAATAAAAATGACGAATCCGTTGCCTTTATTCAAGCAATCATTACAAGCGGTGCACCACCATTAATTGTTGATTTTTCGAATACAGGAAAAGGAAAAGAAAGTAAATGGTTTTTTAGTGACGACAACAAAGAAACTTCAAGCAACAAACCTACACATGTTTTTGATACAGAAGGCACTTACAATGTGGTGCTTACATCACGCAATGCCGATGGAAGCATTGATACTGATACAATTTCAATTGAAGTAACTGGTCCAAATCCAAAAGCAATTACCGTGTCGCCTAATGGCGATGGCATAAACGATGAGTTTAAGTTGAACATTCAAAAAATGGCATCCATTAGCTCCAAAATAGTAGATAAAAATGGCAAAGTTGTTTACCAAGCCGATGCTGCGGGCGAATGGAACGGAAAAGATTTACAAGGAAATGAATTGCCTGCAGGCTTTTATTATTACAATATACATGCAGAGGGTTTAAACGGTAAAAAATATGACCAAAAGGGAATTGTTAATTTGAAACGATAATTTACTTAAATTAAATTGATAGCCACCACTAAAAGTTGAAAACACTTTTATGCGGTGGCTATTTTCTTTTTACAAAATAAATATCGCTAATTTTTTTCCAACCCTTCGCAATCAACGCATTCCAATCCTTTTGAAGTCATGGTCCATTTACGATTTACCATATCACTATCTAGTGTTTCGGTTACATTGCTGATATCGTAAATAATGCCATCCATTTTTTTGCTTAAAAATATTGTTTTACCCACAGGTACTTTAAGTGTTAATTTAAGCTCTTGAGCACGAATTTTATCGGTATACAACACATCAAAACTATTATTAAAAGTAATTAGCGAATCGCTTTGATTAAATGTGTAATCAATTGCTCTTGCCCTAGAAATAGCATCATCCTTATCAAATCCGTGTGCTCTTTTTGTTGCAACTAACTCAAAAGCATCTCCTTTACTCTGAACAATGTCCAATATAGGGTGTCCCAACTTTAAATGCTGGCCGTCTTTTGATACAATCATCCAACGACCTACATGAAAATTGCCATAACGATGGTGTCTTTTATGTGTTCTCTCTAAATCTTCATCCTCTTCTTGATCTTCATCATCCCAATCACAACTTTCAGCAATCGTTTCATTCAAATCCAAGTAAAGTGTATTACCTAGGGGTTGCGCAATAGAAAGCACTTCTTTTGTTGCTGCTTGTTCTGAAAAATCAGAACCAATGCGTATGCCAATATAAACAACCAATGCAAGACCAAATAGCCACAATACATTTGCTGTATATTTCACAATTCTGTTTTTGTTTTTGATGCCAAATAAATATTTTATTCCTCCGTAAATCATCATTAACAAAGGCACTCCAATAAATAAAATAAGCGCCAACACAATGTACTCAACACCTAAATCGCTAGGTAAAAAAGCGTTACAAAACTCGTATAATGAAAAACGAATTTTTTCATGACTACCATCAAATACATTTATTGTACCCGTTCCAAACAATGTGGCCAATAAACCAACCATTAAAACAATGCCAACAAAAATGATAAAAAATGCTGCGGCTTTACCAACCGCTTTAATCATACGATACAGGGTATCGCTTAAAAAATCGGCAAATTTCTGACTCGATGTTTTTATTTTAGTTCTGTTTTCGTCCGAATTAATTTCTTTGCCCAAATCATTCATCTTTTTTTTGAACTCTTGAAACTCTTCATTTACAGCCTTTCCAATATTGTTTACATCTACGCGTTCGCCTTTCATCTCAAGTTTTTCGGACACCGTACGTGCTTTGGGGATAATAATTAGCAATATCATATATACCAAAAAGCCTGATCCAAAAACAAAAAAGCTAATTGCAAATGCTGCTCGCAACCAAATTGGGTCGAAATCAAAATAGTTTGAAATACCAGAACATACACCGCCAATTACTTTATCATCAGGGTCGCGAAAAACACGTCTGCGTCCTGTATAGGTATAAGAGCTTTCTTCTTTATATTTTTGATTTTTCGTTTCACTCTTGTCCGCAGCTTCGTCTGCAAATGCTTCAGGGCTGCCCATTACACTTATTACATGATCTACATCGGCCATCAAAACCGCCTGTTTGCTACCACTCACTTTACTTTGAAGCATTTCGGCAATACGTGCCTCTATGTCGCTCATAATTTCATCACAACCTTGTGAGTTTTTGAAGTACCCTTTAATTGTTTGCAGGTAATTACTTAGCTTTTCATAAGCATCTTCTTCAATATGAAAAATGATACCGCTAAGATTCATTGTGATAGTACGTTTCATGTGTTTTATATTTTAGATTGAAATGTTAATGATTATAAATTAGTTGATTGTTGTTGAGTAGTTTTGTTTACGGTTTCAACCAGTTCTTGCCATGTAATTTGAAGCTCTTTTAAAAACTGATCGCCAAGTGGTGTAAGTTTGTAATACTTACGTGGTGGACCCGCACTCGACTCCTCCCAACGATAACTCAATAAGCCATCGTTTTTTAGGCGCATCAACAAAGGATACAAGGTTCCTTCAACAACCAAAAGTTCGGCTTCTTTCATCTTGCTTATTATTTCGGACGGATAATGTTCCTTGTTCGATAAAATAGATAATATGCAAAACTCCAGAATACCCTTTTTCATCTGCGCTTTGGTATTTTCAATATTCATTGCCATCGGTTTATTAATTCTGTTTTTACTAATTGACATTGCAAAGATATATATTTATTTTAGTACCATGCAATACATAGTACTAAAATAATTTACAAAATATTGATAGTCAATAAAATAATTTTTATAAAAATTTAATATTACCAGTTCGTTTACTAAAAAATGGAGCGTTTAGAATAAAAAACAAGCATTAAAACAGAAAAGAGTAAGTCCAAACTTGATAAAGCAAAGCGATTTTCTTATATTGGCTGTAGATATAAATTTAATTGAAGTTAAATGGGATATTTTAGAGTATTTACAGCACTTACAGCGT
This sequence comes from Bacteroidia bacterium, assembly GCA_049651825.1. GTDB lineage: Bacteria > Bacteroidota > Bacteroidia > 2-12-FULL-35-15 > 2-12-FULL-35-15 > 2-12-FULL-35-15. Next base: position 14,338 of record JBASCV010000170.1, on the reverse strand, counting down.
TTCTTTTTACTGGCATTGCAATGCTTGCACAAAATATCGACAAAGAAGCAAAACAGCATATTCAGCTATTTAGAATGCCCGCAACGGCAAAATCTGGCGATTATATCGAAAAAACAATTGTTGTAAAAGTAAAGCAAGGTTACAATAACCTTTGTAGCGCTGACCATATAAACCACGCGAGCTTCAATGAATTGTACCAAAACATTGGGGGTACACAATTGAGAAAAAAGTTTCCGAATGCAAAAGCGCCAACAAAAAATGTAAACGAAAAAGGCGAAAAACTTGCAAACCTAACACTTGTTTACGAGTTTAGTTACACCGCCCATATTGAACTGGAAAAAGCAATCAATAAATTTATTTCGCTATCGATGTTTGAATATGTGGAACCACATTATATACCACTTTTGTGTTACACCCCCAACGACCCTCAATTGGCCAACCAATATGCACTTACAAACATTCAGGCCGAAGCGGCTTGGGGAGTAAATACAACAACAGCACGTGGGGATACCAATATTGTAATTGGCATTACCGACACCGGTGTTGACCCCAACCACCTCGACCTTAAAAACAACATAAAACACAATTATTCCGACCCTATTGGTGGTGGCGATAACGATGGTGATGGATACATAGATAATTTTTCGGGCTGGGATTTAGGCGAAAACGATAACGACCCCAGCGCCAACGCAAATTCACATGGTATTCATGTTTCGGGTATTGCAGCCGCATCCACAGATAATGCTACAGGAATGGCTGGTGTTGGTTTTAAATGTAAATTTTTACCTATAAAAATATCAAACAGTACTGGTGCACTCACTCAATCGTACGAAGGAATTGCCTATGCTGCCGAACATGGCTGTGCCATAATCAACTGTTCATGGGGAAGCGAAACTTCTAGTCAACTTGGGCAAGATGTTGTTGATTATGCAACAATAAATCACAATGCGCTTGTTGTTGCTGCCGCAGGCAACAATGCGTCCGACCAATTGTTTTACCCCGCTTCGTTCAATTATGTGATAAGCGTAGCCAACACCAAAGGTGACGACAGGCGCTCTTCTACGTCTAACTTCAATTACAGCGTTGATGTTTGTGCACCAGGTGAAAATATTTATTCTACGTATACAAGTGGAACCTATTCTACGCAAACAGGCACATCCATGTCGGCACCATGTGTAGCTGGTGCTGCAGCTATTGTAAAATCGTTTTACCCTTCTTATACAGCGCTCCAAATTGGCGAACGCCTAAAAACCACTTGTGATAATATTTATAATTTAATGAGCCCTATTTATGCCAATAAACTTGGCAAAGGACGCATTAATTTGTACAGAGCATTAACAGATAATTTATCACCATCGGTTGTTACAACACAACGCACCATTAGCGACAACAACGATAATACCTTTGTTATTAACGACACACTCCATATAATTGCCAACCATACCAATTACTTGGGTGCCACCAACAACCTAACAGCTACACTAAGCACTACATCAGCATTTGTACAAATTGTAGATGGCAATATCACACTTGGTAGCATACCAACCCTAGGCATTGCAAACAATAACTCAGACCCGTATCGGGTTAAAATACTTTCAAATGCACCAGCAAATCAAGTTGTAAATTTTAAAATCACCTATAGCGACCCTGCAACATCTTATACTTCATATGAATTTTTTAGCGTAGTTGTTAATGTTGATTATATCAATATTACAGTAAACGATGTGCATACCACCATAGGTAGCAACGGACGCATTGGCTACAGCCAAACCAGCCAAGGAGGTGGTCTAGGATTTAATTACATGAACAATGGTACTATACTTTACGAAGCGGGATTAATGGTGGGTATGAATGGGAGCCAGGTTTCTGATGCGGTAAGGGGTGTAACTGTTCCAGAAGAAGATTTTCAATCCATAATGGCTGCAAAAAACGTAAGCCCAGCCGTTTTTTCCGATTTTGATGTAGAAGGCGTATTTAAAGACAATTTAGGAGCCAACCCCTTACCTATCAACGTACATCATAGGTCTTACGCTTGGAGCACAAGCCCAGATAGAAAATATGTAATTGTAGAATATGTTATATCCAATACGGGAGTAACTGCTTTAAACAACTTATATGCAGGTGTTTTTGCCGATTGGGACATTGATTTAGCAACCTTCGCATCAAACCGTGCTGCTTTTGATGCTGTAAATAAAATGGGCTATGCTTATTATACCGGAACAAACGGAACCTATGCAGGAATTAAACTCCTTACCAGCTCGGCTCCGGTGGTGCATTATGCAATTGACAACGTTTCTGGAGGTGCAGGAGGTATAGACATGCTCACTAGCGGATTTGATGCAACAGAAAAATATACTAGCTTATCTACTTCAAGGGCAACTGCAGGTGCTTCTGGCAATGGTGCCGATGTAATTGATGTGGTAAGTACAGGTCCGTATACAATTGGATCTGGTGATTCAATACGAGTTGCATTTGCACTTATTGCAGGTGACAATTTAACCGACATTCAAACAAGTGCTACCAATGCACAAGTTAAGTACAATGGTATACACGTAACCACAAACCTCGCAAACGAACAGTTAAACGCAGAAAATACAGATTTAATAATTGCTCCAAATCCTTCAACAAAAGAATCAACAATAAAAATAAACATTGTAGAGGATGTTTTTGTGAGTTTAAACATTGTTGACGTTACAGGAAAAAAAGTTCAAACAATTACAAACAAAAACTATACGGCTGGCAATTATTCATTTGATTGTAACACATCAAGCCTTAGTAGAGGCATCTATTATTGTCAACTAATGTGTGGAGAGAAAAAAATAGTTAAAAAGATGGTGATAATCAACTAATTGTAAATGATAAAAGTTGATTGTTTGCAAGCCAAAATTGTTTTTATATATTTGTATAAATTAAATTAGAATTTATGGATTTAAGCGGAATTATTTCAATTGCAGGAATGAGCGGACTTTATAAAGTTATTGCTCAAACAAAAAACGGACTTATTGTTGAATCATTGGCAGAAAAAAAACGCATACCAGTATATGCAACCCACAAGGTAAGTACATTGGAAGATGTAAGAATTTACTCTACTGGAGACGAAGTGCCTTTGAAAGAGATTTTTCAAAAAATTTACGACAAAGAAAAAGGTGCTACAACAAGTATTGAAATAAAATCGGCCGATGCTGAATTGAAAAAATACTTTAAAGCCGTATTTGCGGAGTTTGACGAAGATAGAGTGTATGCTTCCGACATTAAAAAAGTATTAAGCTGGTACAATATTCTTCACAAAGAAGGCTTATTGGAGAAAAAAGAAGAAAAGAAAGCCGAAGTAAAAGAGGAAAAAGCAAAAGTAAAGGCAAGTACTGCTGAACCTAAAACCGCTAAACCAAAAGCAAAAGAAGCTAAGCCTAAAGCTGTAAAAACAGCTAGTGCTAAAGTTAAAGCTGCCGGTGTAAGAAAAACCGGGGTTGCCTAGTACTAACACAACATATAACAACAAAAAAAGCTCCTACTCGGAGCTTTTTTTGTAATAATAATTGTGCTTAAAAATGTTTTCTAGTTAATTTGTTTCTAAAACCTTAAACAATTCATCCAATTTAGGGGTAAGAATAATTTCGGTTCTACGATTTTTTTTGCGAGCCTCAGCATTTTTTGCTGGATCAATTGGAAAATACTCTCCTCTACCTGCGGCAGTTAATCTTCTTGGGTCAACACTGCTGTTTTTGGTAATTATTTTTACAATTGCAGTGGCACGCATTACGCTCAAATCCCAATTATCTTTAATATCACCCTTACCAGCCATTGGAACATCATCGGTGTGACCCTCTATCAAAATATTTATATCCGTATTTTGCTCAATAACTTTTGCAACTTTTTTTAACGCGTCTACGCCTTTTTGTTCAACAGTTGTGCTTCCCGAAGCAAACAAAAGGCTTTCGTCCATAGAAACGTAAACCTTGCCGTTTTTTTGAGTAATGGTTAACCCTTTGCCCTCAAAACCAAAAAGTGCGTCAGAAAGTTTCTTTTTAAGTTCATTTACAGCATCGTCTTTTTTCTTTAATACACCTTCTAATTCAGCAACACGTGCCTCTCTTTTTTGAAGCTCAACAGTTAAAGCATCTAAATTATTTTTTTGTTCGTTCAATTTATTTTCAAGTGTTTTTAGCTCATCGCCCTTTTTTAACAACTCTTCCTGTGTTGCACGCAATTCTACCGATAGCTTTTTAGTGTCGGCTGCGTTTCCAGTCAATAAGTTGTTATATTTCGCTAGCAACTGTTCGTTCACTTCGTTTATTTTTTCATACTTTGTTGCAAAATACCGGCAGCTTTTACCCGTTTCAGTTGTGTCTTTTATTAATTGTTGAATTTGACGAGCGTTATCGGCCAAGCTTTTTGTTGCTTCATCCAGCTTGGCTTCGTTTGCTTGATTTACAGTTTTTAAATCAGATAATTCTTTTTCACAAGTGCTGCGTTTAGCCTGCTCTTCTTCCAATTTGCGCTGTGGCACGCATGATATGATTGTATTAATAAATATTATTGCAAAAAAATAATTCCAATACGTTTTCATTCTTTTTTAATTAAATAGTTTTTACTAAGTACAATATTATCAATAAAGTAAGCAAATAGGTGAGTGAATTAACAAACGTTATAAACAGTTAAAAAGCCCTAAATTAAAGGGTTGTGTTAATAAACTAAAGTGCTAAAAATTAAAAATCCCTTATAGCAAAAAGCTAAAAGGGATTTTTAAATTTATGGTTTACACCACTATTATTCCGTTGTTTCTGGCTCAAAATAAACGCGACCCAAATCTCTATACTCCATTGCATTAGCAGGGAAGTTTTTCACAAAGGTTTGCACCAAACGATAGTTTTCTTCATAAAAAATTGGCATAATTGCAGCATCGTCAATGGCAACTTGGTCGGCCTGTAGGTATAAATCCATTCTTTTTTTAGAATCAACCTCTTTCATTGCAAGCGTAAACAACGAGTCGAATTTTGGATTGGTGTATCTACTTGCATTGATGTAGGATTTTTCGCCTTGATTTTTTAGAATGTGTTTACTGTAAAGCAATGTTAAAAATGTTTCTGGGTCGGGATAATCGGCACTCCATCCCGTTTTCCAAAACAAGGCTTTACCCGACTCAAAACGCTCCATGTGTTCGGCCATTGGCAACACGTTCATTTCAATATCTATATTCAAGTTCTCTTTCAACATTTTTTGAATTACCTCTCCTATCTGAATATTTTTTCCGTTACCCGCATTATTTATTTGCAATGTTAATTTTGGAAATCCTTTTCCATCAGGATATCCAGCATCAGCAAGGTGTTTACGTGCTTTATCTGGGTCAAATGAATAGCCTTTAATCTTTTTAATATCATATTCCTTAAACGAAGGTGGAACTATTCCATAAATACCCGGAACCCCCTCGCCTTGCAGGGTGTAAGTAACAATTTTTTCGCGATCTACTGCATAATTGAAAGCCAAACGCACGTCTTTTTTATCAAAAATATCGCTTTGTATTTGAAAGCTTAGGTAAAAAATACGCATTGCGGGTATCACTTGTAAGTGAAAAGGAGCATTTGCTTCTTTTGCATGGTCTAACTCTCCTAAAATATCAGTAATCATTTCAACAGGTATTTCATATACCATATCCAAATTACCCCTCTTAAACTCCAACAATTCTGATTTTTTCTCTTTCACAAATGTAAACTTTAGCGCATCTAAATAAGGCAACTGATTTCCATTTGGATCAACATCCCAATATTCAGGATTTCGCTCCAACACAATTGCTTCTGTTTCTTTTATTGTTTTTACTTGAAATGGCCCGGTACCCACACAATTGGTACGTATTTCAGCACCATATTTTTCTACCGCTTCATGGGGATATATCCAGCAACCAGGCATGCTCATAATATTTAAAAAGCCCGCAAACGGATACATTAATTTTATTTGAATTGTGTAATCGTCAATTGCTTTAATGCCCGATATCCCTTCTGGTAAAGGCGAGTTATTTATTGTTGATTGAAAATATTCGTTTGCACCAACCACCCTATCTTTAAAAGTGCTCGAAAACTGTTGATTTTCAGCACTTGCAGTACATAAGTTTTTAAAACAATAAATAACATCTTCGGCAGTAATTTCGCGCCCTTTTGAATCAGAAAAACATGCATTATCATGAAATTTTACGCCTTTACGAATAAAAAATGTCCACTCTGTAGCATCGGCATTTTTTTCCCATCTTTCTGCTAAAGAAGGCATAACTGTTAAATCGTATTGCGATAATTTTACTAAGCCTTCAAATACCTGACTAGCAATTCGATGCGATGTGGCATCGTTAACACTTATTGGGTATAAACTTGAAAAGTCTTCAACTTCATTCATTCTAAACACGCCACCATAATAAACGCCACCCTCTGCTTTTCTGTACTCTCCGTTAGAATTGCCCGAATCACCACAAGATGAAGCAACAAGTGCTACTAAAAATAAATAGATTAACTTTCTCATACCTTGATTTAAGGAATCAATTTTATAATTTGTTTAACTACAAATATATTAGATTCCGCAAAAGTTTCATAACTAAAACCAATAAATATTATGCGCGCAGTGTATTTTTTCGCTTACGCGAATCATTTGTTAATTAAAAATCCAGCTCTACTAACACTGGGCAGTGATCGGAATGCTTGGCTTCAGGTAATATTGCCGCTCGTTTTAAATTAGGCAATAAATTGTTGCTCACCAAGTTGTAATCAATACGCCAACCTAAGTTTTTTGCCCTTGCATTTGCTCTGTAACTCCACCAACTGTAATTGTGTGGTTCCTTATTAAAATGCCTAAAGCTATCTATAAAGCCCGACTTCATAAACAAATCAATCCACTCACGCTCTTCGGGCAAAAAGCCGCTTGTGTTTGCATTGCTTTTCGGGTTATGAATATCTATTGCTTGGTGGCATATGTTATAATCGCCCGAAATAATCAATTTTTGGCGTTTTTTCTTTAGGCTATCCACATATTTTTGAAAATCTGCCAACCAAACCATCTTGAAAGCTTGTCTGTCTTCACCACTACTTCCGCTCGGGTGGTACACACTAATTACCGAAACATCACCATAATCAGCTCTAATAACTCGGCCTTCTGCATCATATTCAGTAATTCCACAACCATATTCAATATGATCGGGTTTCTGTTTTGTTAAAATTGCAACTCCACTATACCCCTTTTTTTGTGCAGGATACCAATAATGATGGTATCCGAGTTTCTCAAATTCAGCAACATCTACTTGACTTTGCTCCGCTTTTATTTCTTGCAAACACAAAATGTCGGGGTTTGCCGCTTTTAACCAATCTGTAAAACCTTTTGTCATGGCTGCTCTAATGCCATTTACATTGTATGTTATAATTTTTGCCATAAAGCCAATTTAATGTGTAACACAAATTTAAAAAATGCTTTGGGATAACCATTGTTTTTTATCGGAAATCAATCGTCTTACAAAAAGTGTTAAATCAAGCGTTTCTTTTACAATTTATTGACAATTGCTTCGTATTGTTTCGTAAATTCGTATTTATTACTGTATTGTTGAAAATCAATGACAAGCAATTATCAAAGTTTACTTCAAAAACTGGATGAATTCATCCGCAAATACTACAAAAATCAGCTCTTAAGAGGTGGTATTTATAGTGTTGGCTTGGTATTGTTATTTTTTATTTCGGTTACCGTACTTGAGTATTATGCCCATTTTAGCACATTGGTGCGCACGCTTTTGTTTTATTCCTTTTTGGCTACAAGTGCGTTTATTCTTACAAAATATGTAGTTATACCGCTTACCAAGTTGTATAAATTGGGTAAAATAATTTCTTACGAAGAAGCTGCAAGCATTATTGGTAAACACTTTGGTAATGTACAAGATAAATTGATAAATACGCTTCAGCTTCAACAGCAAGTAATTGATACAGGAGAATTGATAATTGATAATGGAAGTCAAGAATCAAGAGACAAGAGCCAAGAAGCAAGAAGCAAGAGCCAAGAAGCAAGAACACCCACCTTCGGACTTCAGGCTTCGGACTTCAGGCTTCAAACTCCCGACTCCCAACTAATAACAGCAAGCATCAATCAAAAAATACAAGAGCTAAAACCTATTCAGTTTACATTAGCCATTGATTTATCGGAAAACAAAAAGTACCTGAAATACGCAGTAATACCCGTTTTGCTGATTGCGGTTATTTTATTTTCGGCACCAAGCATTATAAAAGATGGTACCAAGCGTTTGGTAAAACATACCGAGTATTTCGAGAAACAAGCCCCTTTTCAATTTGTAATTACCAATACTGATTTGAAAACCGTTGCTCAGGAAGATTTTGAATTGAAAGTAAAATTAACAGGAGACGAAGTGCCTGATAATGTGTTTGTTGAGATTGGCGGAAATGAGTTTAAATTAAATAAAGAAAACATTGTTAATTTTTCGTATTTGTTTAAAAATGTGCAAAAAAACACGTCATTTCAACTCTCTGCAGACGGCTTTAAATCAAAGGAATATGAATTGATTGCGCTTCCAAAGCCAATTTTGCTCAATTTTAATGTGTCGCTTGCATACCCTAAATATTTGCGTAAAAAAGACGAAGAACTTAAAAACACAGGCGATTTAGTAATTCCTGCAGGAACAAAAGTAACCTGGGGTTTTACTACTCAAAACACCAATCGTTTACGCATGAGTTTTAACGATACGTCTTTTGCTTTGCCAATAGCGTCAGAAAACTCGTTCAATTATTCTACTCGTATTTTAAAAGATAAAACCTATGCAATCACTACAGCCAATGAGTTTTTAAAAAATAAAGATTCTATTACGTATACCATAAACGTTATTCCCGATGCCTATCCACAAATTAATGTGGAAGAGAAAAAAGATAGCACCTCAACCAAACGCTTGTTTTTTAGGGGAGAAGTAAAAGATGATTATGGCTTTAACAAACTTATCTTTAATTATCGTTTTATTACTACCGAAGATTCGGTGCAATCCGAAACCTACAAAAAGCTTACGCTTAATAGTAAAGACTTAGTAATTAATAAAAATAGTAACCAAGATATGTTCTTTCACCAATGGGATATGAACGAACTTGGCATTGCTCCTGGCGATGAGCTGGAGTATTATTTTGAAGTGTGGGATAATGATGGTGTTACTGGTAGCAAATCAACACGCTCCTCTAAAATGATTTTTAAAGCCCCTACGGCTAAAGAACTACAAGCAAATGCCGAAAAAAACAACGATAAAATTAAAGATGCGCTTGAGGAAAGTTTAAGTCAAGCAAAAGACATACAAAAAGAGCTTGCCGACCTGCAACGAAAAGTTGCAGAGAAAAAAAATATGACATGGGAAGAAAAAAAGCGCTTGCAAGAATTGTTAGATAAACAAAAAGAATTACAGAAAAAGGTTGAGCAAATTAAAAACGAAAACAAACAAAACAATCAACAACAAAACGAATACCAACAACCCAATGAGGAGATGTTGGAAAAACAGCGCCAGCTCGAAGAACTGTTTGATAAAGTAATGACACCTGAAATGCAGGAAAAATACAATGAGCTTCAAAAGCTGATGGAAAAACTGGATAAAAACAAAATCCAAGATGCGCTCGAAAAGATGAAGCTCGACAATAAAGATGTAATGAAAGAGCTTGACCGTAATTTAGAGGTATTCAAACAATTGGAGTTTGAACAGAAGCTAGAAAAAAGCATCGAAAACCTTGAAAAACTCGCCCAAAAAGAAGAAGAGTTGTCGAAAAAAACAGAAGAGAAAAATGCAAATGCCGAACAACAAAAGCAAAAGCAAGAGGAATTGAACAAAGAGTTTCAGGATTTGAAAAAAGACTTGAAAGATTTGGAGAAAAAAAACAGTGAGCTCGAAAATCCACATAAAATGGACAACACCGAGCAACAACAGCAAGATATTGAAAAAGAAATGGAGAAAAGTAGCGATGAGCTGGGGAAAAACGACAAAAAAAATGCATCCAAATCGCAAAAAAGTGCTGCTCAAAAAATGCAAAAAATGAGTGAGCAAATGTCGAAAATGAAAGAAGAAATGGAGCAAGAGGCAGCAGAGGAAGACATTGATAATTTACGTGGTATTCTGGATAATTTATTGCACCTATCATTCGACCAAGAAGCATTGATGGACGAATTAGGAAAAACAAAAAATACAGACCCTCAAATATTTAAAATCAATCAAAAACAAAAGAAGCTACAAGATGATGCTAAAATGATAGAAGATAGCTTGTTGGCTTTAAGTAAACGTGTTCCGGAAATAAAATCGGCTGTAAACAAAGAAATTACAGCCATTAACATGAACATGGAAAAAGCAGTAGAGCAAATTGCTGAAGTGCCTGCACAACCTCAATTTTCGAACGGAAGTAGTTATAAATCAGAAGCATTGAGCCGTCAGCAATTTGCGATGACATCCATCAATAATTTGGCCTTAATGCTTAATGAAGCCTTAAAACAAATGCAAGATGCAGCCTCCAAACCAAACGATGGTAAGCCAGGAAGCAAAAGTTGCAAAAAACCTGGTTCTGGCAAACCTTCTGCATCTAGTCTTCGCAAAATGCAAGAGCAACTGAATAAGCAAATTGAAAAGTTGAAAGGCGAAATGGAGAAAAATGGCAATAAACCCAACCAAAAGCCAGGCGCAGGCGGAACTGGAGGCATGAGCAAAGAACTTGCAAAAATGGCTGCTCAACAAGAAGCCATCCGTAAAGAAATGCAAAAAATGGCGAATGAACTTAATAAAGATGGTAAAGACGCTGGCGGAATGAACAAAACGCTCGAAAAAATGGAGCAAACCGAAACCGATTTGGTCAATAAAATGATTAGTCAGGAAACTTTGATGCGTCAACAAGAAATTCTTACACGCCTGCTAGAGAGCGAAAAAGCGGAAAAAGAACGCGAAATGGATCAAAAAAGACAATCAAATGAAGCAAAAAATGAAAATTTTAGTAACCCTAATGAGTTTTTTGAGTATAACAGGTTAAAACAAAAAGAAACGGAGTTGCTAAAAACGGTTTCACCCTCGTTAACTCCATTCTTTAAAACTAAGGTTAACCAATACTTTACAAACTTTGAAGAATAACATGGTACTTGCAGCAGATCAGAAAATTCGCATATCGTCAAAAGCCGAAAACATTATACTCGTAGAGCGTATGATAGAAGATGTATGTGATTTATTTAATATCAATCAGGATTATTATGGCAATATTTTAGTAGCACTTACAGAGGCTGTAAACAACGCTATTTATCACGGAAATCAAGCAAACGTGAATAAAAATATTGACATCTCTTTTAAAACTAGCCCTAATTGTATTTCTTTTATCATTAAAGACGAAGGTCCTGGTTTTAGCTACGATAATTTACCCGACCCAACAAACCCTGAAAACATCGAAAAACCAAACGGTAGAGGCGTGTTTTTAATGCGCAACTTGGCTGATAAAGTTTCGTTTGAAGATAATGGCAGTAAAGTGATTCTTGATTTTAAAATCAATGAAAGTACGGCTGCATGAAACAAAGCATCTGATCTAAAAATTTCTAAACCTACCAAAAACACCTAAAGGAAGTTTGTTTCCGTTTGAAGTTGCGTTTAGATATAACTCACCTGTGTTGAGATGTTTACCTGCCTTTTCTTTTAATAGGTTTTCAATTACTATTGATGAAAAACCTAACGAATAAGCATTTAATATTAAAAAGTGTTTTTCATCTAATAAATTAAGTACACCTTTTATCATTTCACTGATGTTTTCTTCTAGTTTCCACTTTTCGCCATTAGGGCCATGTCCGTAGGCTGGTGGGTCTAAAATAATACCATTGTATTTGTTTCCTCGTTTTTCTTCACGTTTTACAAACTTTAAAGCATCTTCTACCACCCAACGTATGTTATCCAAATTGGATAAATCCATATTTTCTTTCGACCATGTTACCACTTGTTTTATCGAATCTACATGTGTAATATCTGCTCCGGCAGCTTTTGCGGCCAACGAAGCCCCACCAGTATAGGCAAATAAATTCAAAACCTTGGGTGCTTGATTGCTTAATGAAGAAAGTGTTTTAACAGAATCGTAAATATAATCCCAATTAGGGGCTTGTTCAGGGAAAATACCCACATGTTTGAATGAGGTTAAACCCAAACGGAAGATTATTTGTGCACTCTTATTTCCACTGATGGCGTAGCTTATTTTCCATTGTTCGGGAATGGGTTTACCATCGGGTAAAGCCTTTTTTAGTTTTTGCCATTCGCCCGAAGAGCTTGAGCGAGGCACAAATTTTAAATGTGCTCTTTTCTCCCATTCGCCAATACTATAATTGGGTTGCCAAAGTGCCTGAGGTTCAGGACGAATAGTGATAAGCTGACCAAATCGTTCTAGTTTCTCAAAATTGCCAACATCTATCAATTCGTAATCGCTAAAATTTTGGGGAGTAAGTAATTGCATATACTGTTGTTTTTATGGTGACAAATATACATGCAGTTGCTCACATTTACTAATTTGCTGATGTACAGATACGTGCGGTATTAGTTTTTTTCGCTCCCCTTTAATACAACTTTATACTTATCATTATACTCACGTTGTGTTTTTTTCAAACTTATTCTTGCATCATTAACATTAATCGCTATTTGATTCGCAAGTTTATAAGACAATTTTTTTTCTTCTGCACTGCGTCTGCTTTCAGGAATTATCAATATACGACCAAGCTTCTTATAGTTGTCTTCCAAACTGTAATATTCAACAATTACTCCCCAGAAAGCAGTTTTTAATGACTCTAGATCTTTATCAACCTTCATTTTTTCGATTTCATAAATAAACTGTTTGCAAGTGTCAAAAAAGCGTTGTACTTCATTGTTTCCCTTAATAGAGTCACCTGTTTCATATGCATCAAACACATCCCGCTCACCATACCAACACTTTGTTACTTTGTTCATGAGCCGATCATTAAGTACCATTAATTCATTTGTAGATGGTTTCTGGGACTTACAGCCAATTATGGAAAAAAATAAAAGAATAGATAATAATGCGGCTTTTTTCATCGTGTTTTTGTTTTTGAATTATCGGTACTAAAAATAGAGAAATATTACCAATCTGGTAAAGTAATCTTTAATAAGGACATACACCATTGCATTCACAAATCAATTATACTTATCTTTGCACTCCAATTATTTAAGATCATGGAAAACAGAAGAGTTAGATTGCGTTTTGCACCAAGCCCTACAGGTGGTTTACACATGGGTGGTGTGCGTACAGCATTGTTTTGTTATTTATTTGCAAAAAAACACAATGGCGATTTTATTTTGCGCATTGAAGATACCGACCAAACACGCTATGTGAATGGCGCAGAGGATTATATTATAGAGTCGTTGAAATGGTGTGGTATTTCGCCAAACGAAGGCGTTGGTTTTGGTGATGGCCCACATGCGCCTTATCGCCAAAGCGAACGCAAAGAATTGGGTATTTATAAAAAATATGCCGACCAGTTAATTACCGATGGACACGCCTATTACGCATTTGATACCGCTGAAGAGCTTGATGCAATGCGCAAACGATTGGAGGCCGCAAAAGTAGTTGCTCCACAATACAATGCGGTAACACGCCAAACCATGCGCAACTCTTTAACCTTATCGGAAGATGAGGTAAAAAAATTGATGGATGCTGGTACTCCGTATGTTATTCGTTTAAAAGTGCCACGCAACGAAGAAATTCGCTTTCACGACATTATTCGTGGATGGGTAGTAGTAAATTCTACACAAGTAGATGATAAAGTATTATTAAAATCAGACGGTATGCCAACCTACCATTTGGCGCACATTGTAGATGACATTGAAATGGAAGTGTCGCACGCTGTACGTGGCGAAGAGTGGTTGCCATCAGCACCAGCACACATTTTAATTTATCGTTTTTTAGGTAAAGAAGATAAAATGCCTTTGTTGGCCCATTTGCCGCTTATTTTAAAACCTGATGGCAATGGAAAGTTGTCAAAGCGTGATAAATCAGGCATTCCGATGTTTCCATTAAACTGGTTTGATGAACGTACTGGCGAAAAGTATGTTGGTTATCGCGAAACAGGATTCTTTCCTGAGGCATTTGTAAATATGTTGGCAATGTTGGGCTGGAACCCTGGTACAACGCAAGAAATTTTTACGTTAGACGAGTTGGTACAAGCATTTTCATTTGAACGCGTAAACAAATCAGGCGCAAAGTTTGATCCTGAAAAAACAAAGTGGTTTAATCAACAATATTTGCGTAAAAAATCGGATAAAGAATTAGCAGCGTTATTTCAGCCAATTGTGGAAGAAAAATTAAAGACTCCCGACTCC
>JBASCV010000169.1:0-48440 GCA_049651825.1 Bacteroidia bacterium | reverse complement strand
CATTTGATATTCTAATACACCATATCCATTGCCGCCAAACGTATCATTAATACCATCACCATTAGGAGAAAAGGCATTCGGAACAAAAAACGCCCAGTCCGGTTCGATAATAACAATTCGGTAAGTAGAATCTGTACATCCGTATTGGTTTACTATGTGCTGCTGAATTACGTATGTACCAGTATCTGCATAATTGTATTCGCCTGGCGTAGCTGTTGTAGATGTGCTATCGTCACCAAAATTCCATTGCCAACTAATTGATCCCATTGATAAATCAATTATTTCAATCGCTGGGCTTATTATCGATTCTTTTTGTGGAGTTGCGCTAAAATTTGCTACTGGATTTGGTAGAACTGTAATGTAATTCGGCTTTTCAACTATCTCTACACAACCACTATCTGTAGTTACAGTAAGTGATACATCAAAACTAATTTGAGTTGGATTTTGTGTACTTCCTGTTGCATTGTTATAACAATAGTTTCCATTAGCGTTATTGCCTATTGCACCTAGGTCACCATAATTCCATAAATAACTCGCAACGGTTCCACTACTAAGGGCTACACTACTTTGGAAGTTCACACACAATGGACTACAATTTATTGTATCATTGGCCGTGAAGCTTACCGTAGGGCTGGGGTGTACAGTAATTGTTTTTGTAATAGAATCTTTACAACCAAAATTGGAGGTAACGGTTAATTCTGCATTATATGTACCCGTTGATGGGTAAAGGTGGTTTGTGTTTTGATTATTTTTGAACGCGGTATTGTCGCCAAAATCCCATTGCCAATACTGAATGATACTGGGTGATGTAATTGTTGATATATCGTTAAAAAAAGCTATACCACCTTCGCATATATTCGGTACCGAAAAATTTGCATCGGGAATGGGGTGGATTATGGTTTGTTTTTGTACGGTATCAAAACAGCCATTATTTGTACCTATAATTAATGTGGTTGTAAATGTGCCTGCAACGTTGTACGTATGTGATGGGTTTTGGGAATTAGATGATGGTGTGCTATCTCCAAAATTCCAATTCCAACTGTTTATGGTACCAACATTTGATGAAGAGTTTTCGGTAAATTGAATACCTTCATTTTGGCAAGATTGCGCATCTAAAAAGCTAGCAGAGGGGTTCGCAAATTGACTAACCAAAGTTATTGTTGTATCAAAACTACATCCCAAACTGGAAGTAATAAAGCAGTTGTAAGTACCGCTTGGCAAGCCCGTTGCTTGTGATGTACTGTCATTTATAAGCGAATTGGTAACTGAAGGCGTCCAAACAATACCTGTTATATCTTGATTGCTTAACAATGAAATGCTTATTTGGCCATCGCTACTATAAGTACATAAAGGATTAACTTTAGCAATAGTTAAAAAATTGGTATTTCCTCCTATTGTTATGGTATCAATAATAAAAGAGGGTGTACAAGAGCCATCCTTTATAGAAACTATATGGTCGCCTAAAGAAAGGTTTGTTCTCACAGAATCAGTGTTTCCATCGTCCCAGAGGAAGGTAAAAGGAGGAATACCTTGTGTTGGAGTTACTTTTACTGTATTAATTTCTGCATCGCAGGGGTCTGTTGTCATTTGTACTGTTGTGCCTCCAAACGGCTCGCGACCAAAAGGTAGTGTTTGTAAAAATCCATCACCACAAGCAACAATATCGCCATTTGCAGCAAAAGCAATATCGTACACTGCAGTGGTTGTTGATTGGTATTCTTTTTGAACTAAATTAAAATCAAAACGATATACGCCATTGGTTGCTCCAATAAACAAGTTGTTGGTTTTGTCGGCAAGTATTCCACTTCCTAAGTTTGCTTGACCACCAGGAATAACGGTGCTCGTAATCATTGCATGCGTGTTTTTATCCCATTTTATAACGGTTGCACCATCTGAGGTAAATAAAAAGTCGGTACCACCCAAGGCCATCATATTATAACCATTTGAAGGCGCATAAGGATTCCCTGCTTCTGTTTGTGAATATCCGGTTGAAGCGGTTGCAATAGGATTGTTGTTGGCATCGTTGAATGAAACAGTATTTGGCATAGCACCATGTGTATATGAATTACCCGATTCATCAACACATAATCCAGAAATGTCATTGGGGGCTTGTAGCGCTTGAACATTTGATAGCGCACCCGTTGTGGCGTCTATTTGAGCAATGTTTACATTGTAATTAATTCCTCCGCCAGCAACAATTACTTTTCCTGTAACACAATTAAGCGCCATGCGCCAGTATTCTAACATTGCTGTTGGCGATGCAGCACTAGTCCATATAGCACCTCCGGTTGGAGAAAATTTTTGCACGTGAGCTCCAAGAGAATTATCAACGGACTGACACAAATAAAAGTCGCCCGAACCCTCAACCAACATGTCGCCATAGTAAGAATTTGAGTATTGACTTGCAGTTAATAAATTAGGCATTGACCAAATAGGCGCACCACCTGTTGGCGGATACTTTTCATTGAACCAAGTTCCACCACCACCTCCATAAATATATACGTTTCCGCTGGCGTCAACTCCATTATCGAATGCTTTGGGTGGCGAAAAGCCAGGAACAAGCGTCCACGGGTCAATCACAATCTCTTGATTAGTATCTGCATTTTGAATATCAAATGAAACAATATTGTTTTCTATTTTAAATGCCGATGCAATGTGTTGTTTACTTTGAGCATAATATGTAACCGGTGCATGATCAATAATTTCTCCAACAATCGTTTTGATGCGAATATTGCCGTTTTTAACACTTAATTTAACATCGCTATTATACTTCATTTTTACTTTGCTGATGTCTGCTCCTGGGTGAAGTAAGAGATTGTATTTAACACCTTCTTCGGGATGAAAAACGTATTCAACATCAATATTGGGATATAGATTTTTGTACGTAATTTTTGAATAACCATCACAAGAGATGGTTGTTGTTGTGCTTGTTGCATCCATTAAGGCATAAGCGTAACGTGTAGTTTGTTTATTTTCTCCTATGATAACTGCATCGGGATTGGAGTTAACCCACACAAAATCAACAAATTGAATACTTTTATCTGCATTATGAATACGTTTCTCTTTTTGTTTTTCGTTTTCGAATAATCCCCAAAGTGGGGCTTTTGACACGTCAATTTTATTGAAGCGATAGGAAACACTGTTTTTATAGAAAAATACCTGTTGTCCTTTGTCGATACAATAGGCAAACCCCTTTTTATTTTCAGGTATAAGTTGGTCAAATTGTCCTTTATTTTCAATAAAGGCTTTTCGTTCAAATGGTATTATTTTCCATGGAGCAGAAAAGGTTTTTAGGGATGCCGTATTTTGTGAAAAAGCTTTTGGTATGAGGATGATGAGAATAGCCCATACAGCAAAAAGTTTTATTGTATGTATATATTGTTTCATAAGTGAATAATTTATTTTTTAGTGGTCTTATGGAATACGCCAGTTTGAAAATTTACTTTCATTTATGTTTGTGTTTTTAGCAAACATGGCTATTTCATATGTAAATATATTTTTTGTTTTTGCCATCCGCCCCCTTTAAAATACTCAAATAATGAGATATTAATAACTTGTATTATTGTTAAAGATGCAACTTGTTGTACTTTGGTTGTACGCAATAAAAAAAAGTTTTTAACTAACTTGTTAGCAATAATTGCAAAAAGAATTGATAATCAACACGGTAAAGCGTGTATCAAAAGTAATTTTAATATAAAAAATAAACAAACCACCTTTAACACAACTGTAGGAGTCTGAAATGTATTTATAATATGTTTTTAGGCACCACTCTTTTGGTGAATGTTTTGAAGCGTTTTGTTTTATCCACCTTTGAATCGGGGTTCCAATCAAGCGTTGTTTCCCAGGCATTATCAGCGTTAAACTCTATTTCCATTCCTTTTAAAACACCATTAGCAATCTGTGAAGAATGAATAATTGCAACCGGTATTTCGGTTTGCGCTTCGAGGGTCGAGATTGAATGTGCCAATAACCGTTGTTTTTCCATCAACTACCATTGATTTTGCATGTAAACCAAAGGTGGGTGCGTAGTTCAACTTCTCTTGCAGTGCTCCTGTCATTATTTTAAATCGTTCAGCAGCATCTGGCCTAAATTCAAATACCCGAACCCCTGTTTCGAGCAACTCTTTTCGGTTACGTTGGTATCCGCTAAAGGCTTCTAAATTATCAGTAGAAGCAAGGCTATTGGTTAAAATTCTGATTTTAACGCCTCTTTTAACTGCGTCTTTAAAAAGGGTTCGTCCAAGTTCGGTTGTAACCAAATAAGGCGATTGTATATCAATCGTTTGTTTTGCGTTTTTAATCAAATTGATAAGTGCATCGGTACAAACGCCCCCTCTCCCATCTTTATTTTTTCCTGGGGTATCGGTTACAAAAAACACGCTATCAAGCCAAATAAGCTCGTTAGATGCTTGTATTGCTTTAAATGCGTCAGGCAGTTTTTGAATTTTTTCTCGTACTTGGGGCCAAAAATTATCGGGGTTGCAGGCATATTGGTGTAGGCGCTCAAAGCGTAACGAATCATTGAAGTTATTATCCGGTTCTTCAACCAAATTTGTAACGGCAACACTCAATTGGCTGTTCCAAAAATCGTTAAAAGAGCTTTGTATGGTTTGTGTTTCTTTGCCAATTAATAAAACATCTCGGTCTCTGAAGTTATATTCGTGATCATAATCAAAGTATTCATCTGCAATATTTCTGCCTCCTGTAATAGCAACCCTTCCATCAACAGTAAATGTTTTATTGTGCATGCGCTGGTTTAATCCTTGAAAATCGGTTACCACTTTTGTTATTTTATCAAAAATGTTTTTTCCAAGATTTGTTCCCGGATTGTATATTTTGATTTCGATATTAGGGTGAGAGTCCATGGTAAGAATTTCATGCACTCCAGCCTCAACCATAATATCATCAACCAGTATGCGTACTTTTATACCCCTATCGGCAGCACGAACAAGGTAATCGCAAGCAATTAAACCAACATTATCGGTAGAGAATATAAAATATTGTACATCTATTGTTTTTTCGGCATGCTCGCACAACCAAGCTCTCGCAATCATTGAGTTTCCACCATCTTCAAGCACATATACACCTGTTTGGTTGTTCATTTTTTGCTCCAAAGGAAGCAATTCTTTAGAAAGCGTTGTAGAGTCGGTGGTGTGTATTGATGCGCAAAAATCTTGGTTTTGCTCTGGAATTTCTGTTGTTGACGATGAACAAGAAAGTAGAAGTAAAAAAGAGATAAAATAGATAATTCTCATTTTGTGCTGATTAACATTTAGTTTGAAGCACCTGTACTTTACGCTTCGTTTATTGGAGTTTCGCTACTGTTTTCAACAACAGGTGTTTCTTCTTTTTTAGCAAAAAAGCGTTTTTGATAAAGTATGATTAGCGCAACTCCACAACTAATGGAAGCATCAGCAATGTTAAACACAGGTCTGAAAAATATAAAATCTTCACTTCCCCATATTGGAAACCATGCAGGGAAATGACCTTTTAGTACAGGGAAATAGAGCATATCAACAACCTTTCCGTGTAAAAAGCCAGCATAACCGCCTTCTTCAGGCATAAAGCGAGCAACTTCATAATTACTGTCGCTAAACAACATGCCGTAAAATGCGCTATCAATAATGTTACCAACTGCACCAGCAAAAATTAAGGAAATGCAAACAATATAAATCTTATCTTCTTTTTGTTTGGTAAGTGTCCATAAGTACCAACCAATGGCAGCAACGGCAATAATTCTGAAAACACTTAAAAATAGTTTGCCAAAGTTGCCACCAAACTCCATTCCATAGGCCATACCGTTATTTTCGGTAAAATGAATAATAAACCAATCGCCAGCCACACGCACTTCTTCCCCAAGAAAAAAATGGGTTTTGATGTATATTTTTACTAACTGATCAAGCAGTAAAACAATGAATATGATAATTAACGGTTTTCTCACAATTGGTGTTTTAGGCTAAGGCTGTCAAAATTAATAAAATATTTGAGATCTGGGGGCGTATTTGCTTGTAATGGAGGTTCTTAAAATAAAAAGAGGCTGTATAAAAAGTACTTATTTGAGTTGTTTAGAGCAAAACAGAGAAGCCTATCTTGTTGATTAGCAGCATTGTTTTGCTTTAGGCAACATGAAGGCTTCAACAAAAATTGACTTTTGATAAAGAATGGTTCTAGTAAATGATAAAATAGAAATTAAGAGTTATAGATTTTACAGTCTTTCGTTTGCCAAAACCAATAAACTAATTGAATGTTTTTAACTAAGAAATTGGTTTCACATGGCATACACCACCCCAACAATACAACTTTATAGTTGTATTATATAAATATTTTAACTAAAAAAAAACTACAACGTTGTTTTTAGAGGATTAATTTGTATATTTGTAAAATATTTCATTATTATGCTAATAAAAGCAGAGGTAGAAAAGTTTCTCAAAGATTTTAAACAAAAAATGAAAATATGGGATGTACTCTTTCGTGATGAACGCGGAAAGAACGCTCAAACATTAGCTGATTTGGAGTTGATACCAAGCGACAGAAAACGGGTGTTGGAAAATTTAATTGCTGAGGATTACTGCGAAGGCCCATTGAAAGATACTTTATACAAAGGTGCCGACATGTGGGTGTTTGGCAAGATTATTAAGAAAAAAGAAATATACATTAAAGTTACAATGGGTATTGCTGGAGCCAGTGTAATATGTATATCGTTTCATATTGCAGAGCACGTTTTAAAATTTCCTTTAAAAAATTTATAATATGAAATAGCCATGTTTGCAAAAGCACAAACAATTGATAAAAATAATTTTTCAAACTGGCGTATTCCATAAGACAACTAAAAGATAAATTATTCACTTATGAAAAGTCCAATTACAGGTAAACAAATGGAGTTGCGCAAAGAAACTCGCAACATGGAGTTCAGAAAGGAAAAGTTTGATGTGGTTTTTCATTTTTATTACGACAACGATTTAAAAGAACAATTCACAGACACCAAGCTAGATGAATTGAACATGAATCAATTGTATAATAAATACCGAGAAAGGCACAACCTACCGTTTCCCGAAGAGATTAGGGCCATCCGTGAACAATATGATTTACCAGCAACAAAAATGTCGGAAGTGTTGGGATTTGGTATTAACAGCTACCGACATTATGAGGCTGGCGAGGTGCCCAGTGCCGCCAATGGAAAATTGATACAGCTGGCTGCCAACCCAAAACGGTTCAGGGATTTGCTGGAACTCTGTGAAACTTGCGATGAACGAACAAAAACTAAGACTCTAAAACGTATTGAATATTTAATACAGGAAAACAAGCAAGCCTTACTTGCTTACGAAGAACATTTACTAGACGGGCATTTGCCAGACGAATATACAGGTTACCGCAAAAGCAGTTATAACAGATTTAAAGAAATGGTGGTGTTTTTTACGGAACAATTAAAGCCATGGAAAACACAATTGAATAAACTGTTATTTTATGCTGACTTTTTGAACTATAAGCGTACGGGCTATTCGATAAGCGGTGCAAGGTATCGAGCCATAAATATGGGGCCTGTACCCAACAATTTCAATAGCATTTTTGAGCACATTTATACACGGGATTATGTGGATGTTATTTTCACAGAATTCCCCAATGGATCTATTGGCGAACAGTTTAAACCAAATAAAAACTACTCGTTTAACAATACTCTTTTTGATGAAAATGAATTAAACGTGTTGAAAGATGTAGTTGCGAAATTTAAAGGAATAAAAACCAACAAAGTTATTGAAATAAGCCATAAAGAAAAGGCGTGGAAAGAAAACGAAAAAGGACATAAACTGATAAACTACAAATATGCGTTTGAGTTAACAGAGATTTAAAAATTTTTCTTTGATCGCCAATTTGACTAATTACTGCAATAGTCAAACTGCGGCTGTAACAGTATTTATAATCAGGTTTAATAGATCCTTCTTAAACTGGTCTGCTTGTATTTTTGATAATCCGAGTTGTTTTAAACCAGCTATTTCAATTAAATCTTTTTGTCCAAGGACTAAATCCTCAAAGTCGCTTTTTGAAATATCTCCATCAACCATCAGAGCTGTCCAATTTTTTATATTTTCTTCAATTGAAGTCAATATTTTATGCCCTTCAAGTGTTATCTCCGAAACACGCTTTTTAAAGGCGTTTTTTGCTATTTCAGCCACTCCTGTTTTAAGCTGATTAAAGATGTTTTCAAAATCTACTTCCATTGGCAGGCTTTATTTACTTTATATCTTTCGGTTTTATTTTCTTACTTTCTAACTCCGCGATTTGGTCAAAAGCAGCGCCTATTTGTTTCTTCTTTTCCGTAAGATAGGCTTCTTTTAATCTATTTTCTCTTTTCCATTTTACAATAAAACCACCATATAAATTCCTTGCTGTATCTGTGAGAATATCCCATTGCTGAATGGTTATATCATTTTTTGGTCGATGCTTTTCATATTCAACAATTTTTTGAACGGTAGTGTTCACCTCATTGATTTCTTTCTGATGTAATTGATAATCTTCATTCGCCAAATTCATTAAATTCAGCACATCAACTTTTGCCGAAGTAGTTTGAACATAAGAATAATGATCAAACTGTGAAATACCTGGACTTAGGAGATTGCAACTGCAAATTAGCAAAATAGAACTAATTAGCAGGTAAATTTTTCTTTTAAAATCCCGAATAATCATGTATTTCATTTACTGTTTGAAATTATTTAAAGCTTTTAGCTTGAGCGTTTTTGACTTAACCTTTTTACCGTTTTCTTTGCTTGCTTTGTGATTTGAATAATCTTCTCTAGCCTCCGCAGCCATATTCAACTTTTCCTCCACCATCTTCTCAGCATCCCCAACTTTCACCTGCCCATTCATTAACATTGGCAATAACCAATCACGAAGAGAAGCGAGTTGTTGGTTTTGCTCAATGTTATTAATCAAAGTTTTTCTAATTGAATCAGCTTGAGAACAAAAACTATCTAATATATTTTTTGGAGGAAATGGAAGTTTTACTCCTTTCAAGTTTTCTTGATTTATTTTTAGCTGGATTGACCCAGTAATTATTTGAACTGCTTGGATTTTTTTTGAGAGATAAAAAACATATTCATTATGTCTTTTTTCTTTAGCCTGAATTACGTGTGCGTGATTGTTCACCCAACTTTTACCCCAAATGAATTGCACAATCAATAGACCATTCTCATCCATTACAGATCCATCCTCGGCAATTAAAATAAATTCATCATCAAAAAGAGCTTCATCTACGAAGTCCATTACTCCAGTGGCTCCGTAATACGGAATATTTCCTTTTCTATTCTCTCTTTGTTGTTTTGAAAGTGGTATTCTTTTAGAATCAAATATGTTTATAACATCACCTAACTCTTTAACCTCCCATCCTACTGGTATTTCCCTCTTCAACTCCTCATTCCAAACCATTTTACCACCGCTGCTTTTATAGGGCTTGCCTTTTGCATTTGGGAAATCAAATTGCACAAACCAATAATCGTAAATGGTTTTTGCCATGGCTTCTAACTCAGCATTGATTTTATTGTTGAGTTCGATTTTGGAGTCTATAGTAACTAGTATGTCAGTTATACCTTTTTGTATTTTAATATCTTTAGGGTAATCTATTTCAAACGAGTTCAAATCACCAATGAAAAGACATTTTTGAACTGCACCTTTTGAAAGATAATTTAATCTAGTTTGAACAAAATCTTGTTTAAAATAATAATTTAAATAGTCAGGTAATAATTTAGTCTCATCACATTTTATGATACCAACGCTTCTCTGAAAATCATAACACAAATTGTCTTCAGAAATTATTGCTGATTTCCCAATTGTGCCAACTGTAGAAATTACTACGTCTCCTTTTTTTAGTTTGGTTCTCCTATTAATTTTTTCAAAAGATAAAGAAGAAATTTTCCTATCTGAATTGTTATAACTTATCTTGCCATTTATAATGTTTTTATTACTTAATAGATAATATTTTCCGTTTTCATCGTCAATTACAGACCCATGTTCTCCGTCAGTAATATTTAATGTTAGGTTTTTTAAAATTGTTCTATTAAGCTTCATACTTCAATCCCTCCAACTGTTTCTGAATTTCTTTCTCCAACTTTTTAGATTCAGAAAATAAGTTATCTAAATTGGACTTATAGTTTTCCATTTTCTTTGCGAACTCATTTGGCGTTATTTCAGAGTATTCAATCTTCACTTCAAAATATTGCCCAGCACTAAAGCTGTAGTTTTTATCGCGAATGTCATCTTGTGTTACCACTACACTAAAATCATCTTCCGCCTTTTTTAAGTTCATTGCATCTATAATGCGTTGTTCTTCTTTCTCTCTTAGCACGGTGCGTTGGTTCTTACCATCTTTAATGGTTTCACCTAATTTGCTTGCATCAACCAGCACAATGTGTTCGTTATCCGCTTTTCGGTCAATAAATAACACGCTAACATTTGTACCTGTACTCGCAAAAATATTACTCGGCATACTCACCACACCACGCAACCAACCTCTTTCTATTAATTGCTCACGTATTTTACGTTCTATACCACTTTGTGCGGTAATAAAACCTGTAGGTAATACAATGGCGGCTTTTCCTTTATCACTCAGGCTATACATAATGTGCTGTATAAACAACACATAAATTGCCATGCTTTCCTTTTTGTTTTTTGGCACGTTTGGTATACCCGCAAAAAAACGTTCTTTAAAACTATCTTTCTCTAGTTGATCTCTAAAATCGGAGAAATCTAATTTAAATGGGGGATTAGAAACGATGTAATCAAATTTCTTATCTAAATAATATGGTTCGGCAATAGTGTTGGTTTTAATAATGTTTGGGATAGAATGCGATAAATTGTTTAAGACCAAATTTAATCGCAACATACTCGATGATTTTTGAGAAATATCTTCAGAATAAATGCTGCAATTCTTTTCGCCAATGGCATGCGCTAAGTTCATTAATAGTGTTCCCGATCCTGCACTTGGATCATAACAAGTTACACGTTTTACTTTTTCAGGAACCATAATAGCAGCCATAATACGAGCTACGGCATGTGGTGTGTAATACTCAGCATACTTTCCGCCACTATCGGTATTGTAATCTTTTATGAGGTATTCAAAAATGGTGGCAAAAAAATCATACTTCTCGCCAAACATGTTTTCGAAACTAAATTCGAACAGTTTATTAATAAGCGCACGGCAAAACGCATCGCGCTGAGAAGAATCGGAAATAAATTGACTCAACTCATCAAACATTTTGTCCTTAGAACCACTGGATGATTTTACAGAAAAAATGTCAGTATTATTAATGCTTATGGCACGCAAAGTGTCATCAAACAGTACTGCAAAATCGGGTTGTGTTTGGCTGTTGTATAAATGCGTAATGGTGTGGTTGGCATACAATTTTGGGATATCAGGCCCATTGGCTGCCAATAAAAATTTGTACTCATCCTTTTTCAGCTTTTCCAATGCTTCCTGAAAGTTCTTCGCCTTAGCCAATTTTGGTTCATTTTTCTTGGCTTCAAAACTGAACTTATCATTCATGAACTTGTACAAGAACATTTGCGTAATGATTTTGAATTCGTTTCCATCATTACCTAGTCCGTAATTGGCACAAACACTCTTTAAACTATCAATCAGTGATTTGGTTTGTGTTATAAATTCTAAATGTTTGGTCATACCCTTCTTCCGTTATATTGAGTTAAATACTCGTTTACAATTAATGTGTTAATGGCTTGTGCTGTATTAAAATCAAGATTTATTTTTTTCTCCTGTTTTAGTTCTCTAACAAGCATTTGCATGATGTACTCCTCAAAATAACTTTCGTTTTCTACTAAACGGTTATTGTTCATGAGTTGCTCATCAGTATTCAGTTTCAAATGTTGTAAAGCTTCATATAGCTCTATTTCTTTTAAACTTAATGTGCTTTGTTCTTTCAATCGTTTGTGGATGCGCACATATTTTTCATCTTGCTGATATTTCGCTTTCAGTAAATCATTCTGACGATTCAATTCACGCACTCGCTCGTAAATGGATTTCAGAAGAACTATGTTGTCTCTCATCTCTTCCTGAGTTACTTCTTCCATGTTTTTCTTTTTGAAGATGCGTTCCAGTTCTTCTTTCAGAGAAATAAAGCGAGGGTCTTGCTGATCGAAATTATCTTGCATGCCCTCGCGTGTTTTACGAAGCCAGCTTTTTAATTCATCAGCTAATATTAACTCACTTTCTGATATTTTAGTGAATACAAAGTAAATATCTTCTAAAGCCGTATTAATCAAGCTGGTTGTATCGGTACTATTTTGAATGGCATCTACGCTATTAATCATTCCTAACCGAGCCTCCGCCACATTTAACAACTGATTTAATTTAAAGAAGTCCATTTTTTGCAAAAGGTCATCATAACCTTCCAGTCGAATAATGTTCTTTAATTCTTTAGCTGTGCGTAAAGCTTTTATAATTTCGTTAAGTATTTTTTTATCACGTATCTCGCTAACTTGTTGGCTAAAGTTTTCGGCATTCAATGTATCGTACTGAAATAGTGTTTCTCGTATTTTTTGAATGTCTTGTTCAATTTCTTCAGCCGATTTAAACAGCATACTATAACCCTCAATATCTGAGCCTAGTTCTGTTTGCAATTCGTCAAAGTATAATTTGTTAGTGCGATCAAAAGCAGAAGTGATGTCGGCAAAATCTACCACATAGCCAAATTTGTAATGTTTATAAGGTCTATTAACTCTGGTAAGTGTTTGTAATAAATTATGATCTTTTATAATACGGGTAAGATATAGCTTCTTCAAACGTTTAGCATCAAAGCCCGTTAAAAGCATATTAAATACAAACAGTACATCTATCTTTCCTTTTTTGAAAGCATCAATTAAATCCTTACGGATGTCCTTATCATTCACATCGTGCAAAATGATAGCAGCGCGTAATTTCTGGCGAGGTTGTCCGTATATAACAAGCGGTTCGGCTGCCATACTCAAATTTACAGCTTCTGTTTCCTGAATGCCAAAACGCTTTTCAAATTGCTCAAATAAAGCTTTTGCTTGTTCAGAAGAATCACAAACAACCATCCCGCCTAAGGAGTCGTCAGCTTCTGTACTTCTAAAGCGGTACAAATCCTCCAATATGTAATCAAGTAATGGTTCTACATATTTAGGATGAGCATAAACCAACTTCTTCTCAACATCACCTTTTAATACATCAATCTGAGAAAGGATTTCCTTCATCTTCATTTTGTAATTGGTGTCTATTCCTTCACGTATTAAACGTAAGGTATAACCATCGGCAATAGAACGGTTGTAATAGTATTTATGAATATAATCTCCAAATAAAGCCTTGCTATCATATTCACCAATTACCTGTTTCAATAATGGTGTTCCTGTTAAGGCTATTTTAATGGCGCTTTTATCTGAATTAATTAAGTTGGCTAAGTAATTACCTTTAGGATTGTAAGAACGGTGAGCTTCATCCAAGAAATAAATACGTTGAATATTGAGATCGTAATTAATGTCCTTTAATACAACCGCTTCCTCACTAAACTTTTGAATATTGATAACGGTAATTTCTGCTTGACCGCTGTCATTATGAATAGCGCCAAGAGTTTGCAAGTCGCTAACAAAATCGGATTTTGAATTAACTCTATTGACTCTCAAACCACGATTGGCAAATTCAGAACTCGCTTGTATAGCCAAGTCAATACGATCTACAATAAAATAGAATTTAGGTATAATGTTTTTCTTTTGATAATAGTTGGTCAAGAACTTTACATTATAATAAGCAAGAGCTGTTTTGCCAGATCCTTGCGTGTGCCATATAATTCCCTTTTTAACACCTTCATCTAATTTTCTTTCAATGGCTCTACATGCAAAAATCTGCGGATAACGCATGATATGCTTTTGCAATTCTTTCTTGCCATTCACTTCTTCCTCCACATAAGCAATGGAATAATTGAGCATAAACGCTAAACGATCTTTACTTAATAGAGAAGTGATGATATTATTTGTTGGTGTATTGTAATGTTTGTTTTGCTGAAATTCAGGAGAGTGCTTAATCACTTCAACATTGTTATCTTTTAAAACAGTGTTTTCAATAGCATCATTTTCAGAAGCTAGTAAATAGGTGAGATTCAGATTCTCTTCTTCTCTAAAATAATTGAAATGTAAATCTTTTAATGATGATGTTGCATAAAAAGCCCCCATTAAAGGCTCTACTACTCCGTCCTCATAGTTCATGTTATTGGAGAATATCATCAACTGTGTAATATTTGCGAAGCGTTTGAACTTTCTGTTTTGGTAGCGAGCATTTATTCGGTTACGTTCTGCAATCACACCTTCTTTATTATTGGGCTTTTTTACTTCTATAAAAACAAGCGGCATTCCATTAATAAGAACAGTTATATCAGGCCTAAATTCTTCATCACCATTTTTGCAAGTGAGTTCCGTTGTAACATGAAATGAGTTGTTCTGAAAATTCTGAAAGTCGATTAATTTAATACCTGATGATTTAGTTAACTCGTTATAAAAAGCTTTCCCTAAGTCATCATAATCCAATTTTAGAATTAATTCCTCTAATAGTTTTTCTATTTCATTTGTTGCAACACCGGGATTAATTTTTGAAATTGAAGCTAAAAATAACTCTGGGAAAATATTACATTCTTCATTTCTCCTAAAATGTTCTTTACGAGAAATATAGGAATATCCCAATCTCGTTAGATGCAGTAGCGCTGGTATTTTTACTCTTGAGTCTTCGTTAAATTTCATACGCAATTATAATGCTTTCATGGTCGTATGGTATAACCATGTTTTATTTATTTGATTTGGCTTTATTGGTAACATGGCTATTTCATACTACTTACTTAATAATTCCCTTGGACTTACTTTTAAAAGCGTTGCTATATCAAACAATATTTCAATACTTGGTTGCCTTCTGTTTTGAACATACGAGTTTACCATGTTGTAACTCTTTCCTAATTTTTCCGATAACCAAGTTTGAGTTAAGCCCTTTTCTTCCAGCACCTCTTTTATTCGGTTCATTTTAATTGATCTTGTACAGGATAAATATAGCATTATTCTTAAAAGTCATCTCATTTTGTGAGATATTTAGTTTTGTTTCACATTAAAATAAGATTCAGAAGTGCTAATTTGGAAGACAAAAAATAGAGAAATCGAAAATAGAGAAGAATCTACAAAAAAGCAGAACTTACAAATGGATAAGTAAATAAAAAAGGGAAGAAAAACTGAAAAATCAATTCTCTTCCCTAGAAGTGGTCTCGAAGGGATTCAAACCCCTAACCTTCTGATCCGTAGTCAGATGCTCTATTCAGTTGAGCTACGAAACCATGTTCTCATAAATGAGGGTGCAAAGATAATTAAAATTCTACTGAAAATGCAAGAAATCTTTGTTTTCGGTTAAAAATATTACCTGTTGGGCTATTTTATTTTAAATACCTTTGCAAAAACCAACTAAAACACAAAAAACTATGGCACCAATTGTACCACTTATTTTAGGCGTATTCTTTTTATTCTTATTGTTTTTATCCTTTGTAACTGTTCAACAAGGATATATTGCGGTTATTACTGTATTTGGTAAATACCGTAGAATTATCGGACCTGGATTAAACATGAAAATTCCGTTTATTGAAAGTATTTATAAACGAGTTTCTATTCAAAATCGCTCCGTTGAACTTGAGTTTCAGGCAATTACAATCGACCAAGCAAATGTTTATTTTAAGGCGATGTTGTTATACTCTGTTTTGGATCAGCAAGAAAACACCATTAAAAACGTTGCATTTAAGTTTATTGACGATAGATCGTTTATGCAAACCTTAGTGCGTACAATAGAGGGGTCTATCAGAGGCTATGTAGCTACAAAAAAACAGGCTGAAGTGTTAGGTTTAAGAAAAGACATTACAGAACACGTTAAAGAACAAATAGATATAATACTTGAAGATTGGGGTTTTCACCTACAAGATTTGCAATTAAACGATATTACATTCGATGAAGCAATCATGCTTTCCATGTCGAAAGTGGTGGCTTCAAACAACTTAAAAGCTGCAGCAGAAAATGAAGGACAAGCATTATTAATTACCAAAACCAAAGCTGCTGAGGCCGATGGTAATGCAACGCGCATTTCGGCAACAGCCGAAAAAGAAGCGGCTCAATTACGCGGACAAGGGGTTGCTTTGTTCCGTCAAGAGGTTGCAAAAGGGATGAGTGAAGCGGCAAAAGAAATGGAGCAAGCCAATATGGACACATCGGTAATTCTGTTTTCAATGTGGACTGAAGCAATCAAAAATTTCGCAGAATATGGTTCTGGAAATGTTATATTCCTTGATGGTTCAAGCGATGGAATGCAAAAAACAATGAGAGAAATGATGGCAATGAACTCTTTAATGAGTACGGGAAATAAGAAAAACACAACCCCTCCAACAGAATAAAAGAAACACTCGCTTTATAACATTATCTGCGCCTAAAAAGTTGTTTTTATAACACTTTTTAGGCGCAGCTTTTTTTATTCCGCTATGTAACAAAAGTTACCGTTTGTTGTGTTTTAATGTTTCATCTTTGTATTCATAAATTGGTAATTAACTAACATTCAAACACAATGAAAAAAAACATGGGAGTTGCAGATAGGGTGCTAAGAGTACTTGCTGCTATTGTTGTTATTGCAAGTTATTTTATGGGATTTATTTCCGGTACCTTAGCAATAGTGCTATTAATCTTTTCGGCCATATTTATTTTAACCAGTGTACTAGGTTTTTGTCCACTGTATTTACCTTTAGGCTTAAGCACTCTTAAAAAAAGTGAAAAATAAACTCGTTTTTATTTTACATATAAAACACCATCAATGAAAACCATAAAAAAACACCGATTAACCCTTTTAGGGCTTGGTTTTGGAGCAATTGCGGGCTATTTGTATTATTATTTTTGGGGTTGCGCCTCTGGTACTTGTGCAATTACCTCTAACCCCATAAATAGCACATTATATGGAAGCATTATGGGAAGCTTATTGTTAAACCTCTTTCAACCCAATAACACAGAAAACAATTAAAAAAACTAACTAAAAATATGTTCGATTCTATAAAACAAATGCTGGGCATTGGCCCTAAAGTTGATTACGCTCAATTAATAAAGGATGGAGCAATAGTGCTTGATGTACGTAGCAAAGGTGAATATGCTGGCGGACACATAAAAGGCTCTGTAAATATTGCTGTAGACCAATTAGACGCCAACTTATCAAAACTAAAAGATAAAGAAAAAACCATCATAACTTGCTGTGCATCAGGCATGAGGAGTGCTGCTGCAAAAAATATTTTAAAAGCAAATGGTTATAAACTTGTATATAACGGTGGTAGTTGGTTAACTTTACAGAATAAAATCAATTAAACCTCTTCGTTTATGAATGCAATAGGACTAAATTCTTCTAAAAGTAAAGAGCTCGCCAATAAATTAAATGATTTGTTGGCCGACTATATGGTGTTTTACCAAAACACACGCGGTTTGCATTGGAACATAAAAGGTGAAAAATTTTTTGAACTTCACCTTAAATACGAAGAGTTATACACCAATTTATTGTTGAAAGTAGATGAAATTGCCGAACGTATATTAACTCTGGGTGCTACACCACTTCACACATTTGATGATTATAAATCAACGGCAAAAGTTAAAATTGTAAAAAACGTTTCGGATGGCAAAGATGGTGTTAAAGCAACCCTGAAAGCATTTGAAACGGTTATTATTAAACAGCGAGCATTGTTAAACCTCTCTGCTGATGCAGGAGACGAGGGAACAAACGCACTGATGAGCGACTACATTCGGGAACAAGAGAAGCTTGTTTGGATGTACTCAGCCTACTCAAATAAATAAAAACATGCTCTTAAAAAACATTTTTTACTCAACATTGTGGAATAAGTGCCCCAAATGCCATAAAGGTCAGGTGTTTATTACCAACAACCCTTACGACTTTAAAAAGTTTGATAAGATGCATGAAACCTGCTCGCACTGCGGAGAACGCTACGATAGAGAACCAGGCTATTTTTATGGGGCAATGTACGTTAGCTATGCACTTATGGTGGGCTGGTTTATTATCACATGGGCTATCAACACCTTTATAGTTGAGGCACCAACAGTTCCGTATTTAATTTTTTTAAGTGTTACTATCGTCTTGTTTACAACACTTACGTTTAGAATTTCGCGTTTGCTATGGATGAATTTCTTTTCAAAATACGACAAAGCCAAAGAAGAAGCACCACCATTATCAAAACCTTTAAAATAAGACTTTACGGCTTAAATCAATAATTTTAATTTCTTTTCACTACCTTTATTGAACAACAAAAAACTGTTCAATGAAACGAATAAATCTGTGCCTTGTTTTTTTCTTCGCAATAATCATCAATGCAAATGCACAATACCAACACGAAAACATTTCTTTAGTGGGTCATTGGTATAATCCTACACAAGCTGCCGAACCTTCTTTAGGCATAAAATACCAAGGTGTTTGGGGTTGGGTAGACACCACAGATAATAATAAAGAATATGCAATTATTGGCTCTAGTTCGGGAACAAATATTATTGATATTTCAAATCCAACAAACCCTGTATTGGTTGATTATGTTGCAGGAAAACGAGACCAGTGCATTTGGAGAGAATATAAAACCTATGGGCACTATCTTTACGCAATAAGTGACGATCCTTCGCCCAACAGTTTTCAGATAATCGATTTATCTTATTTACCTGATTCCGTTCATGTAATACACGACACAACGTCTATTTTTGAACGTGCACACACCTTGTACGTTGACGGGAATCGGCTTTATTGTGCAAGCGTAACTAAAGGCAATTTTCAACACTATTCGATGGCGGTTTACAGCTTAGATAATCCAGCACAACCACAATTGTTGAGAACGCTTAATCAAGATGATTCGCTTATCAGTGCCGTACACGATATGTTTGTGCGTAACGATACGGTTTACGCCTCGTGTGGTTATCAAGGCTTATTTATTTATAAATTTAATCCAGATACTACATTTTCACTTATCAGCTCTTACACCTCTTATCCTGATCAAGGGTACAACCACAGTAGTTTTCTTACTCCAAATGGCAAATCACTTGTTTTTTGTGATGAGGTTCCGCGCAATTTGCCCGTAAAAGTAATTGATGTAACTGATTTGCAAAATATTTCTCTTGAAAGCTCGTTTCGATCTGCAGATGGACCAACGCCACACAACCCTTACATAATAGGAAGCCATAGAGTTGTTATTGCGTATTATCAAGATGGAGTTCAGATTTACGATATTAAAAACCCTTCCACTCCATTTCGGATGGGTTATTTTGACACCGATACACTCGATGGACCTCACAATAATTATAACCCTAATGGGACACCTTATCATGGGTGTTGGGGCGCATACGTAGATTTGCCAAGTGGTTTGATATTGGCTAGCGATATGCAAAATGGGTTGTTTGTACTGGATGCAACACTTGCATTGAATATAAAAAATAAAGAACAAGAAAATGTACTTGTTTCACTTTTCCCAAATCCTGCTGAAAGCATTATTAATGTTGATTTTAATATAAGTACTACTGATTTGATTACAATAGAAATTTATGATGTTACAGGCCGAAAATTGTTTGCAAAGCAGGTAAAAGCAACAGTGGGTTCAAATACCCAGCAACTGTTGGTTTCTCAATTAAAGGCGGGTGTTTATATAATAAAGGGGGGTAGTAATGATTTTTATTTTTCTAAACGTTTTGTAAAAAAATAAAACAATATTTACTTTAATGTGTCTTATAATAAAGCGATGTAGCTATTTTATCAATGAAAAAAAAGTTCGTTTATTTTATCTTTGCTTTTCTTTTTATTGCAAGTAGCGCATTTGTTGTTACTAGTAATGAAGAAGAAAAAGACAGCAAAAACATCAATTTGTTTGCTTCTGTTTTTAAAATGTTAAAATCAGAGTTTGTTGACACGCTTGATTCCGACATACTTATTAGAAGGGCTATTGACGGGATGGTTAAATCGGTTGACCCTCACACCGTTTTTTTTGACGAGAAAGAAACAAATGAACGTAATAATGTTTGGCAAGGCATCGCTTACTCAGGTATTGGCGCTCGCATTGGCTACATGGATTCAAATGTGGTAGTTACATACCCAATTGAAGGTTATGGAGCACAACAAAACGATTTAAGAGCAGGTGATATTTACATTGAAGTTGATGGATTTTCAGTAAAAGGAAAACCCATGGATACCATTATTTCTAAATTAAGAGGCGCTCCAGAAACTGTTGTTAGCGTTACGGTTGATAGGCCTTATGTTGGGAAGTTGACAAAACAAATTACACGAAAGCAAATCATTAATCAATCAATCCCTTTTTATACCATACTTGATACACTAACAGGTACTGGCTATATACAAGTACAGCAATTTTTAGTAGGCTCTGATACCCAATTTGCTCAAGCAGTAAAAGAGTTGAAAAAAAATCCGAAACTAAAATCAATTATTCTCGACTTTCGTGATAATATTGGTGGTTTAGTAGAGCAAGCTGTTAACTGCGTAAATGTGTTTGTGCCGAAAAACACCGTCATCATTCACGTTCTTGGCAAAGGAAATGATTATAACAACATTACCCATCAAGAGCCCATTGATACGCTTATTCCGCTTGCGATATTAACGAATAACAATACTATTTCGGCTGGCGAAATATTCACTGGTGCTATGCAAGATTTAGATAGAGCTGTAATTATTGGTCAAAAAACATTTGGCAAAGGATTAGTGCAAGGAACACGCTTTCCTGGATATGGTACCAGCTTATATGTTACCGCAGCTCGTTATTACACCCCCTCTGGAAGGTGTATACAAAAACGTGATTATTCAAAACGATACATCAATGGAAAAGAAACAGTTTTTGCCGACACCTTGAAAAAGGTTTTTTTTACGCGCAACGGACGTAAAGTTTATGATATTGGAGGCATTGAACCTGATGTAAAAATGGAACCAGAAATTACAAACACACCTACAATTGAAGCATTAAGTGATGCTGGACTTATTTTTAATTACGCAACTTACTACAGAAACACCCATTCAATTAATGTAGATGCCGAAAAAATAACTATTACAGATGCTGTTTTTTATGATTTTTTACACTTTGTAGAAAAAAACAATTTTGACTTTGTAATGGCTGAAGAGCAAAAATTAAAAGAGTTTCAGGAAGTAATGGATAAAAACAATACGGCTTCATTGTTCAACAAAAAATATCAGCAATTAACTACTGAAATAAAACGTTCAAAGAAAAAAATTCTCATTCAAAATAAAGAGTTAATAAAAAAAGTACTTCAAAAAGAAATAGCAATACGTTATTATTTTAATAGTGGGGGTATCTTAAACTCATTGCCAACTGATGCAGAAGTGTTGAAAGCAAAAGCTATTTTAAATTCGCCAAAAGAATATTCTAACTTATTGAATAAAAAATAAATTTTAAGAGCCTGTTTAAATTAACCTCAAAAGAGTTTAAAGCACATGCAACCTTTTTTATTAAAATAGCATCAATTAGCTAATATTCAACTATCTTTGAGTACAATTTATACCAATGAATCATCTTTCCACATATTTATTACGTTTCATAAATATTAGTACGTCTACGTTTTTTTTATTATTGTTTTATATCCCATTAACTTTTTCGCAAACATCTGTACCTTTTTCCTATACTGGTGGTGTGCAAACATTTATAGTTCCTTGTGGTGTTACAAGTTTAAATGTAAAAGCTTGGGGTGCAGGGGGTAGTGGTGGCGGTGCAGATAGCTATGGCGGTGCTGTTGGCGGTGCCGGAGCATTTGTTGAAACAACCATACCCGTAACAGCAGGGGAAACACTTACACTTATTGTTGGAGGAGGTGCTGGCCCAGGAGGTAATTGCGCTGGTAATGCACCTGGTGGCTCTGAAGGATGGGGAAATAGTATTTTTGATGGCGGGAAAGGTGGAAATGCTGGTGGGTCGGGCTGCTCTGGCGGTGGCGGTGGTGGTGGCGGTGGTGCAGGAGTTTTGCGTGGCTCTTCTATTCTTCTTGTTGCTGGCGGTGGCGGTGGCGGAAGCGGTGGCGGACTTAACAGCAGTGGTGCTACTGGCGGTGGCGGTGGGGTTAATGGAAATATTGCGCCAGGCTCTTGTTCTTCGGCAGGCATTGCTGGGGCGAGCTCTACAGGAAATGGATTAATTGGTTTAAATAAAGGTGGTGGAGATGGCGCTGGCGGTGGTGGTGGTGGTGGCGGTTACCTTGGTGGTGGTGGCGGTGGAGTTGCAACAGGTTGCGATTGCGGAGCTTGTGGTGGCGGTGGTGGAACAAGTTACTCTGCAGGAACAAATACAACAATTGTTAATGGAAGCGGTCAAACACCAGGGAATAGTTCTGACCCCGATTTACCCTCAGGAGTTGCTATTGGAGGCGGAACTTCTACAAAAGGTGGAGATGGCTATATTGTAATAACTTACGTTGGCGGAAATCCAGAAGCAGATTTTAATGCAACAACCGTTTGTAATCAATTACCTACACAATTTACAGATAACTCTATAACTGCCGATGGAACAATTACAGACTGGCTATGGAACTTTGGAGACGGAAGTCCTACAGAAACTGCCACAGGGCCATCCCACTTATATGCACTGGGCGGTTCTTATAATGTTACTTTAATTACAACCAATAGTTTTGGGTGTAAAGATACGGTTACAAAAATTGTAACCGTATATCATAAACCGATAGCTTCATTTACAACCACGGATGTTTGCGAAGGCGATAGCACTATATTTGTTGACGGCTCTACAATAGCCTCTGGATCAACAATTAATACATATAATTGGGCCTTTGGCAATAGTAATACCAGTACGCAACAAAATCCAACACACCTATACACCGCAGGAACTTATACTGTTACTTTAATCGTTTCTTCTACAGATTTATGTAAAGATACTGCTACTGGCACAGTAAACACGTTTGACGCACCACAATCACTCTTCACAGCAAACAACTCCTGCTTAACAGATTCTGTTTTGTTTTCAAACACCTCTATTTCGCCAACAATGGGAACCATTGCTAATTGGAGTTGGAACTTTGGTGACGGAAGTCCTGTTAACACATCCGCTTTAAATCCAACACATTTGTATCCAACACCCGGAGATTATACAATAATGTTAATCAATCAATCATCAAACCTTGGTTGTGCCGATACACATACGTTAGATATAACAATATACCCAATGCCCGTAGCCGATTTTACAGCCAATGATGCTTGTATGAATGCTACTATCAATTTTAACGACACGTCTGCTATTTCAACAGGCAGTATTGTAACGTGGCTTTGGAATTTTGGCGATAATTCACCCCCTTCCATTCAAGAAAACACAACACACGCATACGCTTCTGCAGCAAACTACTCCACTAAATTAATTGTTGCATCCAACAATGGTTGTTTGGATAGTATTTCAAAAACAATAGTTATTCATCCATTGCCCGTTGCTCAATTTACAACTCAAAATGTTTGTGCCGATTCTATTGCTAGCTTTAACAATACATCCTCAATAGAGGGAACAGATGTTATTCAACAAAATAATTGGTCGTTTGGTGACAATAACACATCGAGCACACAAAACCCAACGCACACATATACTACTTTTGGTGGATATGATGTTGGTTTGCTTGTTGTTTCAAATTTTGGCTGTGTAGATTCTGTTACACATCCACTAATTATACACCCCAACCCTATCGCCAATTTTACCGTAAGCGATACCAATGGATGTGAGCCGTTATGTGTAATTTTTAATAATACGTCAACCGTTAATAATGGTAGTATTGTTTCTTGGCTATGGAATTTAGGAAATGGAGGGGCTTTAAATAACAATGAAAACCCACAACAATGTTACGAAAACCCCAACGTATTTGCCCCTCAAAGTTATACCGTTTCGCTTACAGTTGCTTCTGATAGTGGCTGTATAGCATCCGTTACAAAAACTGATTTTATAAGTGTTTTTCCTGCTCCTCAAGTAAATTTTACTGCCGAACCAACTTCTACAACAACATCAAATCCTGTTATTGAAATTAATGATTTGTCCGTTGGAGTTTATTCTTGGGAATGGTTTTTTGGAGATATGGACTCTTCAAACGTAAGTAATCCAGAAAGCCATACTTATGCCGATACAGGAACCTTTACTATTTCATTAATAGGTTCAACCCAATACGGTTGTATAGATACAGCACTACAAACAATCATTATAGAGCCAGAATTTGTGCTGTATATACCAAATGCATTTACACCTAACGGAGACGGAATAAACGATGTGTTTATGTTTACTGGCTCCTTTTTTGCTGAATTTGAATTAACAATATACAATAGATGGGGAACGCTTATTTATAAAACAGATAAAATAGACAAGCCTTGGAACGGATATGCCAATAATGGCGCAACCGAAGCACAACAAGATGTGTATATCTATTCGTTAAAAGCAAAAGATTTAAAAAACAAAATATACACATACAGAGGAACTGTAACCCTTGTTAGGTAAACTCAAAAAGCCCGTTTATCTGCTTTTCCATCATTTTTTTTCGCTATATTTGGTTTATCGTACTGTATTGCAACCTTTTACACAAAAAGTGCATCTTGTAATAAAATACGATTTTTTACAAATAGCTGCATGATAAAAAAAATACTTTTTATCCTTTTTATATTTACTCATTACACATTTTTCGCTCAGGAAATTTGTAATAATGGCATTGACGATGATGGCGATGGGTTTGTAGATTGTTACGACTCTCAATGTAGCGGAAATGCCGATTGTAATACTTTTTTTTACGGAAAGCCAGCAATAAATTGTAGCGCAACACCTACCAATCCAACATTTAGTTTAAACACCATTTGGCAATCTACAGTAAATGTTTCTACACGTTCAACCATGATGGTTGGAGATGTTGATAACGATGGAGTGCCGGAAGTTGTTTGCCATCAAAATAGTGCAAATGAGTTATACATTTTAGATGGTATAACAGGCGCTGTAGAAGTAACAATTAACTGTCCTGCTATTGCTGATCATGTAGATGCAATAACTATTGGTGATACTGACGATGATGGTTTTGGCGAAATATACGTTGTTACATCCGACAATAAACTACGCTGTTTTGAGCACGATGGAACAGCAAAAGCTGGATACACCCCTCCCGCAACAGGTGGCACAGACGAGTCTATTCCTGGCATTGCAGATTTTGATGGCGATGGGCTTCCAGAACTGTATAAAGACAATAGAATTTATAATTCGTTAACAGGCGCTCTTATTGTATCTGGTGGTGCAGGAAGCACGGGAAACAATCCGGGTTCAAATGGCTCTCCAGCAGGAATGCCTGTAGCGGCCGATGTGTTACCCGATAATTATTGTGCAACATGCAGTGGGCTGGAGTTGATATGTGGAAACAAAGTGTATGCTGTTGATATTTCAGGAGCAACGATTACACCTATTACAAATAGCTTGGGTTCGTTGGGCGATGGTTTTTCCTCTGTTGCCGATATTGATATTGACGGGCAACTAGATGTTGTGGTAGTTTCTAGTGGAAAAATTTACGTTTGGAATCCGAGAACAGGTCAACAATACGGAAACACGTTTTCTATACCCAACACATCGGCTGGAGGGAGAGCCAATATTGGAGATTACGATAATGATGGATTACCGGAGATTGGAGCTGGTGGAAACGACAGATATGTTGTTGTAGATATTGATACATCAACAAATACACTCTCTCAAAAATGGATAAAAACCATTGTTGATGGTTCGCAACATACAACAGGCTCTGTATTCGATTTTGACTGTGATGGAAAAGCACAGGTTGTTTACAGAGATGAAAACATATTATATGTTTGGGATGGGGAAACAGGAAGTGTTTTAGCATCAATACCTTGTGGTTCGGCAACAAGAAGTGAGTTACCCACAATAGTTGACGTTGATGGAGACGGGCAGGTTAATATTGTTTGTGCTTGCGGATCGTCTAATGGAGCAAGTGCAGGTGTTGTAAAAGCATTTAATAGCAGCACCAATCAATGGGTTGGTTCCAGAAAAGTAATGAATCAACACAGCTATTTTGTAACAAATATAAATGATGATTTATCAATACCAACACAGCTACAAAACAATTCGTTAATACCACAGATAAACGGATTTTCTGCCCAATCGCCTATTTATGATGTTAATTGGATGTTGAGCTGTATCCCTCTTGCCAATGTTAATGTTTCTATCGATTCTGCTATTTATTGCCTGAAACCAGATAGCGTAATTCTGTTGTTAACAATGTGTAATATCGGAAGCAAGGTAACAACATCACCACTTACTATTGCTGTTTATGACGCAAACCCTAGCACAGGAGGAACACTTATTGCTAACGTACAAAAAAATAAATTAATTTATGCCGATAGCTGTTTAAAAGACACTATTACCGTGCCTTACAATGGCAATATACTTACATACCATATATATGTAAATGATGATGGAAGCAGCCCCATAAATGCACCACAATTACTATTTATGGAATGTGATTCCACAAATAACAACGATTCCATTTTACTCAGCCAATCATCTACATCAATTGAAATAGCTGGCGACACCGTTATTTGTTACAACGAAAGCACAACAATTATCGCCTCTGGTGCTAATTTATATACATGGAGCCCGTCCACAGGACTAAACACAACTACAGGAACAAATATTATTGCCACTCCTTTATCAACAACAACCTATACTGTTACTGGTATAAACACATCTACAGGATGCAGTAGCACAATAAACTTTACAATAACAGTAAACCCAAAACCGATTGCGGTTTTTGGAAGTACTAGCGTTTGTGGTGGTTTGGCAACACAATTTACCGACACATCAACAACAAGTTTGGGTTCAATAACCACATGGAATTACAATTTTGGTGATAACAACACCCTAAATATACTGCAAAACCCAACACATGTTTATGATAGTGGAGGTACTTATATAGCAACCTTAATCGTTACAAATAGTTTTGGTTGTTTGGATACTACAACAAAAAATATAAGTGTTTTTTACAAACCCTCAAGCTCATTCACATCATCAGACGTGTGTTTTGGAGATTCAACATTTTTTAACAATTCAAGCACAATACACTCGTCATCAAGTATATCATCAAATGTTTGGAATTTTGGAGACAATAATTCAAGCGTAAATTCTGTAAATACAAAACATGTTTATACAAACAGTGGAAATTTTAATGTAAAATTAATAACAACAAGTATAGATGGATGTAAAGATAGCATAACCAATACCGTTAATGTTTTTGATGCCCCTACATCAGCTTTTACATACAACAATGCCTGTTTTTTAGATGCAACAAGTTTTACTAGCCAATCTTTAAACCCGAGTTTAGGAACAATTAGTAATTGGAAATGGGATTTTGGAGATGGAAGTCCAGCCAATACATCTGATTTAAACCCGAATCACATTTATACCTCTGTTGGTAGCTATTATGTATCATTAATTACTTTCTCTTCAAACTTAGGTTGTTCCGATACATTAATTGATACAATTAGCGTATACCCAAAACCAATAGCAAACTGGGGTGTTAACGAGGTTTGCTTAAATACGGTATCTGTATTTACAGATTCATCAGTAATAACAAACGGAAGCATTACAAACTGGTTGTGGAGCTTTGGCGATAGTTCACCAACTAATAATAATCAAAACCCAACACACAACTACCAAGCTCACGGAAGTTTTAGTACAAGCTTAATTGTTACTAGCGCTGATGGTTGTAAGGATACACTTATAAAAAGTGTGCTTGTTCACCCTTTGCCAACAGCCCAATTTGAAACAACAAACATTTGTGCAGACTCAACAGCTTTGTTTTACAATGTTTCAACCATACCAACAAACAACTTAAACGATGTAATAACTAACTGGAGTTGGAATTTTGGAGATGGCGGCATACACAGTGGAAATGGAAATATTAACGTTAGTCACCAATACTCAACAGCAGGGAATTTCCCTGTGCAACTTTTAGTTGAAACCAACTTTGGTTGCCAAGATTCTATAACAGCAACGCTTACTGTACACGCAAATCCAATTGCACAGTTTACTGTAAGCGATACAAATGGATGTGAAGAACTTTGCATTATGTTCGAAAACACATCAACAATTTCTTCTGGAACAATTACCAGCTGGGCTTGGGATTTTGGAGATGGGGCAACAAACAATAATTCACAACAAACAACACACTGTTACACAAATTCCGCAGGAATAAACCAAACATATACACCCAGTTTAATTGTTACTTCCGAAAATGGTTGTACCAATACTATAGCAAAAAACAATTATATTACAGTTTACCCTTTACCTGTAGTACAGTTTAGTGTTTCACCACAAGTGGCTCAATATACCAACCCCATCATTAATATAACAAATGAGAGTAGTATTGCCAACAGTTGGAGTTGGAGCTTTGGAGATGGAAGTTCAAGTACAGTTGAAAACCCAAATTCACATACATATACTGATACAGGAACCTATACAATTACACTAGTAGGTACAACACAAAACAATTGTTTAGATACAAATACTCAAACAATTATTATTGAACCTGATTTTTTACTTTTTGTTCCCAATGCATTTACACCCAATGAAGATGGTGTAAATGATTTTTTTAGTGCAAATGGAATTTTTGTAATTGAATTTGAAATGCAAATTTTTGACAGGTGGGGCAATTTAGTATTTGAAACAAATAATTTGAATACCCCTTGGGACGGAAAAGTTAAAAACAGTTCGGAGTTAGCACAACAGGATGTATATGTATATTCTATAAAAGCAAAAGACTTTAGAAACGAACAACATAAATTCAAAGGGATTGTTACTTTAATTAAATAGTGGGGTATGTTAATTGCAAAAAAAATATTTTTTTCTTTCTTACTTTTTTTCGTTTGCTTAAATATTTGGTCGCAGGGAGAGGCAAACATTTGGTATTTTGGAACGAATGCAGGGTTAAGCTTTAACACAAACCCACCAACACCATTAACAAATGGACAGCTCGCTACATTTGAGGGGTGTGCCTCTATAGCAGATAAAAATGGAGATTTAGTTTTTTATACCGATGGGATAACCGTTTGGAATAAAAACCATGTGGCAATGACTAATGGAACTGGATTGTTAGGAAACCCGTCTGCAACACAGTCCGCAATTATTGTTCCGTATCCTGGTACTTACAACTACACAACAAAACATTTTGATAAATATTTTATTGTTACTGTTGATTATAATGGTGGAACAAGCGGTGTTAGGTATTCCGAGGTAGATATGACACTTAGTGGGGGGCTTGGGAGTGTTACTGCAACAAAAAATATTCATCTTTTTGGATCAACTACAAGTGAAAAAATTTGTGTAGTTCAACATGCAAACAATTGCGACTTTTGGGTTGTTGCAAAGCCTGTTGGATCAGTAAACTACAACACTTACCTTATTTCTTCATCGGGATTTAACACAACTCCTGTTTTGAGCCCCGCTGGACCATCAGTAAGCAACCATCTTGGCTCACTAAAATCATCTCCCAATAGCAAAATCGTTACTGCAACTTATGGTAGTGCGCCAAATGGCTTATATGTATATGATTTTAACAATGCAACAGGTATACTTACTTTAAAATTTTCAGATGTTTCGGTAAGTGGTTTCTCTTATAGCCAAGAGTTTTCCCCCAACAATGTGTTTCTTTATTTTACCGCATTGAATAATCCTAATATTTATCAATATGATTTAACATCAATAGATAATAATGCATTTTTGGCTTCAAAACAGGTTATAGGAACAACTAGTAATAATGTAGGATACCGAATGTGTGCATTACAAATTGCATCAGATCAAAAGATATATGCGGCACTTCATGGGCAAAACAAATTAGGGGTTATTAACACGCCAAATGCTGCTGGCAACGCTTGTAATTATGTTGACATGCAACAAGATTTGGGAGGTAAGACTTGTCAATTAGGCTTGCCAGCAATTGTTACAAGTTTAATTAGGCCTGTAAATAATATTACATTAAGCGATAGT
Organism: Bacteroidia bacterium; assembly: GCA_049651825.1. Classification (GTDB taxonomy): domain Bacteria; phylum Bacteroidota; class Bacteroidia; order 2-12-FULL-35-15; family 2-12-FULL-35-15; genus 2-12-FULL-35-15. Next base: position 18,369 of record JBASCV010000169.1, on the reverse strand, counting down.
TGTATCAATAGCACTATTGAGTTTAGCTTGTTAGATACAAGTAAAATAATAAGTTATAATTGGAGCCTTTTTTCTTTGAATAACCCCAATGTGGTTATTCAAAGCTCCAACAATCCAAGCTTTTCGAAACAGGTTGATTCTACAGGATATTACATCATAAGAGCAATAAACCAGTATAGTTGCATCATTGATACACTTGTTGATACAATTAGAATAATACCTTTGCCATCAATAGCAATTACAAGCAGCAATGTAACTTGTGTGGGTCTAAGCGATGGCACAATAACAACTACAGAGCTTGGCACAAATACTCCTTATTCCTATTTATGGAATAACTTAGCCACCACCGCAACAATTAATAATCTTTCTCCAGGAAATTACATTGTAGGTATCACGGATACCAAAGGCTGTACCTCACAAGACAGCACAACAATTACCGAGCCAGAGGCTGCGCTTACAGTTGACTCTGTTTCTATTCAACATGTTGACTGCTTTAGCAACTCTTCTGGAAGCGCTACACTTTTCGTGAGTGGTGGAACCCCTCCATATACATACAGTTGGAATACAACACCTGTTCAAACTACAATACAAGCTAGTAATGTTCCTCAAGGGAATTATACATACGCCATAACAGATTCTAATGGCTGTACAACATCCGCATCAATAACAATAAATGAACCAACTGCATTAAATTTAAATGTTTCAAATAACGTTTCAGTTTGTCAAGGAGCAAGCGGAACAATTAATAGCACTGCATCAGGAGGAACGGGAATATATAGCTATAGCTGGCAGCCGGGTGGAATAACAAATCAAAACATTACTCTTTCTCCTAACATAACAACCAATTATACTTTAACAATTACCGACCAAAATAATTGCATTGCTAAGGATAGCGCAAGTATTATTGTTAACCCAAACCCAAATGTAAATTTTGGAGTTCCCCCAGTTTGTGTGGGTGAAGCATCTGTTTTTTCTGATAGTACAACTATTAGTTCCGGAACAATTGTTACGTATAACTGGACCTTTGGAATTGGTTCTGCTGGTTCTATACAGCAAAATCCAACATATACTTACCCTAGTTGTAATGTTTATACAATAAGCCTTACAACAATTTCAGATAGCGGCTGCACCTCATTTAATACAAAACCTGTAACTGTATATTGTAAACCAAACGCAAGTTTTACAACTAATAATATATGTGTTTACGAACAAGCCGAATTTAATAATACATCGCAAGGTGCAACTCTTTTTGACTGGGATTTTGAATCAAATGGAACTATTGATGATACAGCTAATTCACCTAATCATACTTTTTTAGTTGGTAATTACACAACAACGCTTTTTGCAACAACAGCTTTTGGTTGTAAAGACACAGCAACGGGCTTAATAAGTGTTTTTCCTTCGCCAGTTGTTGATTTTAGCTCGGATAGTGTTTGTTTAGGTAATACTAATTCGTTTACAAATCTAACAACAATTGCTACGCCAGATAGTATTACTACTTGGTTTTGGGATTTTGATACAGATGGAGTTGTAAACGCAACCACATCTGAACCAACAAATATTTTTTCTTTTCCAGGAAATCATACTATTTTATTAAAAGCTACTAGCAATAATGGTTGTGTAGATTCTACTATTAAAAACACAGTTGTTTACCATCTCCCAAATTCGCAATACTCTACCTCAAATGTTTGTGATGGAACACCGCTCAATTTTAATGATTTATCAAGCATTGAAGGCGTTGATTCTATTGTGAATTGGAATTGGAGTTGGGGCGACTTTTCATCAAATACATTTACGCAAAACGCCTCCCATTTATATACCAATACTGGAACATATACTGTTACGCTTAAAGTTTATTCAAATAATGGTTGTGTTGACTCTATTAGCAAAGCGGTGGTTGTAAACCCAAATCCAGCAATTTATTTTAACTCAACAATTAGCGCTGGATGTTCACCACTCTGTACTGTATTTAGCGACTCTTCAGAGATTTTGTCGGGCAACATTGTTTATTGGGAGTGGAGCTTAGGAAACGGAGATTCTATACAAGGATTAGAATCGTTCGAATATTGTTATAACAATACATCTACTATTCAAACAGATATTTTCACTCCAACACTTACTGTTGTTTCAGATAGTGGATGTATTAGTACATTAAGTAAACCCAATTTTATAACAGTATACCCAAAGCCCTTTGCTAATTTTTCTTTATTCCCCGAAACAGCAACAATAACAAACCCCACAATAGAATTTACAAACAATAGCTTGGGTGGAGAGAGCTGGGAATGGTTTTTAGGAGATAGTGATACAAGTACACAATTTCATCCAGAGCCTCACACATATGCAGACACAGGAATTTATAACGTACAACTTATAGCCACCAATAATTATAATTGTATAGATACGGCATTCAAGCAAATAATTATTGAACCAGATTTTATGTTTTATATTCCAAGCGCATTTAGCCCCAATGATGATGGTATAAATGATACATTTATTGGAAAGGGGATGTTTATTACATCAATAGAAATGCTCATTTTCGACCGCTGGGGAACGCTTGTTTATAGAACAGATGATCTAAAAAAACCTTGGGACGGAACAATAAATAATGGTAGTACAATTGCTAAACAAGATGTATATATATACTCGATAAATGTTATTGACTTTAAACAGAACAAACATAAGTTTAAGGGCACTGTAACTTTGGTTAACTAATTAAAAATTCATGAATAAAAAACGATTTATATCTTATTTTTTCTATTTGAGTATTCTGCTATTTTCAACAAATAGCTCTGCTCAAAAATTAAAAAATGGCCTATTAATAAAACCATTGCAGAATAGAGTTTTTATTAAGGAAAATGGTCAATTTACCGCAAATGCACTAACAAAAATTCCATTTGAGGATACCGTTTTTTATGGTGTTGAACAAACTGATTTTAATATGTATTTCAGTAAAAAAGGTATTGTTTTTTATTATCCAGAATGGAGAGAAATTAAAAGAGATGAAGAAAATGAGCGCATAGTTAAAAAACCAGAAGAGCAAACAACAGAAGCGATATGGCATAGGGCTGCTATGCTATTTTTAGACGCAAATCCAAATCCAGAAATAGTAGTAGAGGACAAAGTAAACAACTATTATAATTATGAAAATTTATATGCAAACGCAAATAAAACAAATGGTTTTAATTTTGTTCCTGCATTTAAAAAACTTATTTATAAAAATATATACAAAGGGGTTGACCTTATTTTTGAATTACCAGAAGAAGGTGGAATAAAATATAAATTTGTGGTTACTCCTAATACTATTATTCCGAAAATAGCCTTTGAATGGAGCGGAATAAAAGATATTTATCTTGATAAAAATGGAGCATTGCATTTAAAAAATAAATTTAAACGAAAAAGCTTAAATAAAGAATGGCACATTGTAGATAAAGCACCTATTGCATACACAGCAAACTCTTTAAAAAACATACCTGCCGTTTATTCACTAAAAAACAACATTGTTGAAATAACTTTTAATAATAATAAAATATCTTCACCAGAAGGAGTTGTAATAGACCCTTGGATAACGAATACAAACTACGCAAGTTTTAATAGAGCATTTGATATACAAGAAGATTCGGTTGGAAATATTTTTGTACACGGTAATCACTCAAATTATAGTGTTGAAAAATATAATTCGGCTGGTGTATTACAATGGACCTATGTAACCTATTCTATTTTTCTTGGAGATATTGCCGTTGACAACCCTGGCAATGTATATATTATTGGCGGTTATCCTGGAGGGAAGCGTCAGAAGCTGGATTCAACAGGTGTACAACAATGGGTACACACAGGACTTTCAGAGGAGTGGCGACTGGGTTTTAACTATTCAAAAAATGTACTTGCTATTTGCGGGTACTTTATCAATCCTGGCGGAAATAATCTCGCTCGTTTAGATATTTCAACAGGTTTAATAAGCGACCAAATTGCTTATAATGAGGAAACAAGGGCTATTGCAACAGATTGCAACGGGGACATGTATTCGCTACATTTACCAACCAAAACCATTAGAAAAACAAATGCAGATTTTACACCAGCAGGCGTTGCACCTAGTGGTTTGTCTTTAATCTACGATGGCGTGGGGTATTCTTATAATCCAGCATATTCATCAAGTGTCTATCAAGGAATAAATGGTATTCTTGTTCAAGGACCTTGGGTTTATTTGTATGATGGCACAACCCTTAGAAGATTTAACAAAGCAACACTTACACCCATAAACTCTGTTACTGTACCTGGTGGAGTTAATTACCAATGCAGCGGAATGGCTTCTGATGCTTGTGGTAATATTTATGTTGGCACCACAACAAACGGTATCGTAAAATATGATTCAACGCTTACTTTTATTGAAAGTACACCAACGCCAGGTGCTGTTTATGATATTATTTTAAGTTCTCGTTTTTCGGGAACCCTTTTGGCTTGCGGAGCAGGTTTTGTTGCAAATTATAGTATAAGCTGCACTCCTCCACCTCAGCTTAATGTTGTAATAAGTGGGAATGATGCTTCTTGTAAAGGAGGAAGAGCTAGTGTTAGTGTTTCTGGTGGAACAACACCGTATGCGTATTTGTGGCAACCAGGTGGTGAAACAACCTCAAGCATTGATAGCCTTGCCCCTGGTACATATACCTGTACTGTTACCGACCCTTTCTGTCACACATACACCGATTCAATTACAATAAACGCTGTTGATGAGTTAAATCTTTCGCAATACCAAACTCTAGGAGGTAACAATGTACTTGGCATTGTTAATGAAACCTGTTTAAATAGTTTTGATGGAAGCGCTACAGTAACTGTTTCTGGTGGAACAGAACCATATACTTATAGCTGGAACACAACTCCTGTTCAAACAACACAAACGGCATCAAATTTATCAGCAGGAATTTATACAGTTACTGTTATTGATGCGGATTCGTGTTGGGATACGCTTTCCTTTGTAATTACAAGAAACCCCGACCCCATTGCCAAGTTTAGTGGTGAAAATGTTTGTCAAGGTAGTGTTACTCATTTTGTCGACAGTTCTTCAACTTCATCTGGTTCAATTAATTTTTGGTCATGGAATTTTGGTGATGCGACTCCTTTAGATAGTGCACAAAATCCAGCAAACACCTATTCATCAACTGGTACATATAATGTAACGCTGATTGTGAAAAACAATTTTACCTGTGCGGATACTATTACTAAAACTGTAACAGTATATCATAATCCTATTTCACATTTTAATGCATTAGATGTTTGTTTAAATGACTCAACGCATTTTATTGATTCGTCATCGATACACAATTCGGCAAATATTTCATCTCATTTATGGGTGTTTAATGATGGTAGCCCAACCAATAATGAACAAAATCCAACTCACCTTTATTCAAATGCGGGTAGCTATAGCGTAACGTTGTTGGTTACTACCAATCAAGGCTGTGCAAACGCATCAAATAAAACGATAAATGTTTTTGACCCTCCTGTTGCGAACTTTACAGTTGAAAATGAGTGTTTAATTGACTCTGTAAACTTTTTCAATACTTCTGTAAACCCAACAATGGGAACCATTGCAACTTGGAGTTGGGATTTTGGTGATGGTAGTCCACTAAATACTGTTGAGGTTAATCCAAGGCATTTGTATTCAAGTGCAGGAAATTATTTAATAACTTTAATTACACGCTCTTCAAATTTAGCTTGTGCCGACACAACAACCGACTCTGTAACAATATTTCCAATGCCTGTTGCAACATATACTGCTAATGATGTTTGCTTACAACAAAGCATATTATTTAATGATATATCAACTGTAACAAATGGAAATACGATTACGAATTGGAACTGGAGTTTTGGCGATTCGAGCCCTACAGAAACAATACAAAACCCAACACATCTTTACGATAACTTTGGACAACATATGATAGAATTAATAGTAACAACAAACAACTCGTGCAAAGATACCATTATTGATAGCCTTGTTGTACACCCATTACCAGTATCGGATTTTAATTTTACGAATGTTTGTTTAGGAGACACGAATGTTTTTACTAGTCAATCAACGCTAACTAATAACATAAGCAATGATGTTATTACACAATGGTTGTGGAGTTTGGGAGATAATAATACAGGGATTGGCTCAAATACCCAACACGCTTATGCAACAAACGGTTCATATCCTGTTCAACTAAAAGTTACATCAACATTTGGTTGTTTGGATTCTATAACAAAAACAGTTTTTGTAAACCCCAACCCTCAAGTTGCATTTAGTTCTAGCGATACCGTTGGCTGCGAACCACTGTGCGTTACATTTAATAATTTATCGAGTATTGCAACCGGAACAAACACCAATAATTTATGGACAATTAGCAATGGTACATCCTTTAGCAATCAAAACTCGCCAAACTATTGTTTTAATAGCGACTCTGTTTTTGCTCTAACACAGTATAGTGTAAACCTAAGTGTTACTTCTGATAGCGGTTGTGTTAGTAGTTTATCTAAAAACAACCATATAACGGTTTATCCATTGCCTGTTACAGAGTTTTTTGCCTCACCACAAAGCACAACAATTACCGACCCTGTAATAAACTTCACAAACACATCTATTGGCGGTAATTTCTGGGCTTGGCAATTTGGAGATGGTGATACCAGTTCATTGTTTTCACCTCCACCTCACACCTATTCATTAACAGGAACATACATGGTTTCGCTTGAAACAGGTACACTTTACGGATGTACTAACACAATTAATCATCAAGTAATTATTGATCCTGATTTTATGTTTTATATTCCAAGCGCATTTACTCCCAATGATGATGGTGTAAACGATACATTTATTGGAACAGGAACTTTTGTTACATCAATAGAAATGCTCATTTTCGATCGCTGGGGAACGCTTGTTTATAGAACAGATGATTTAAACAAACCTTGGGACGGAACAATAAATAATGGTAGTGAAGTTGCCAAAAAAGATGTGTATGTTTACTCTATAAAGGTGCTTGACTTTAAAAACAATACGCATAAATACAAAGGCACAATTACCTTAATAAGATAAACACTTCACTCCTATACCTTTTTTACCACCTTTTTGTGTTTGGTTTTGCTTACTAAATAAACGCCTAAAATTATAAGTAAACCAGATACTATTTTTCGTACATCTAACTCATCGTTGTTATAATAAAAAATAGCGATGAGTGTTGTTAAAAAAGGCTGAAGATAAATGTAAATGCTAACAACAGAAGGACTTAAAGCTTTTAATGCATAGGTATTTAACAAGTAGGCAACAAATGTGGTTATCAACACAACAAAAGCAATGTTCCACCAAATATGCGGAGGAATTGATTGCCAATTAATGGTCTCAAAATCTTTGTAACCGAACGGAATAACATAGAAGCAACCAAACAAAAACACCCATTTTACAATTGTAAGTGTATTGTACTTATTCATTAAGGGTTTTACAAGGATAATGTAAGCTGCCCAAAAAAGAGAGTTTAAAAAAATTAACGAATCGCCAACCATTGTTTCCGAACCAAAGCTAAATTGTTTGTTAAACAATAACAGAAATAATGCCCCAGAAACACCAATTACAATTCCAATGATTTTTAATAACGAAATTTTTTCTTTTAAAACTATTGCCGCCACAATCATAACTACAATAGGATTGGAAACCATAATGATAGAAGCGTTTATGGGTGTAGTTAAGCTTAATCCTTTTAAAAAAAAGAGTTGATTACCAGCAACACCAAAAACGGCAAGTAGCGCAAGTTTTGGCAAATCTTTTTTATCTATTTTTTCTCTAATAAATAATGTACCTACTATCCAAAATAAAATAGTGGCACCCACAACTCGCATCACAACAAAAGCAAAGGGCTGAATATACAATGGCATCACCTCTTTAGCAATTGAATAATTGGCTCCATAAATAATGTTCACAATTAACAATGCTAGATGGGCTCTCAACACCTTACTCATACTCACAAAATAAATTGAAAAAAGTTAAAGCGCTGCTTTTGCTTCAGCAACCGTTTTTTTAGAATTTCCAATAAAAATATTTTTACCAATTATAATTACTGGACGCTTTAAAAAAGTGTATTCCTCAAGAATGTATTTTTTGTAATCGTTTTCTTGCAATGTTTGTTTATCCAGGCCTAAAGCTCTGTATTTCATCGCTACTCTGCTAAACAAGGCTTCGTAACTACCAGCCATTTTTTTCATTTCATCAAGTTGAGCTTCGGTAATTTTTTCGGTTTTAATATCCTGAAAAGTAAAGGTTTTAGGGCTGATGCCCAACTTCGAAATAATTCTTGTACATGTGGAGCAAGAGCTTAGGTAATATATTTTTTTCATTTTTAATCAATATTTATTTATAAAACGAATATTTTTAAACTACTCTACTTCACTTAGTTTTACCATGTTTGATTTTCCTTTTTCACTCAACGGAACACTAGCAATATTGATGATTAAATCGTGTGGTTTTACGTATCCGTTTTTCTTTAAAATGAATTTAATATCAGCAATTGTGTGGTCGGTGCTAATGTTTTTATCGTAATAAAAACCTTTTACGCCCCATACCAAATTTAGTGTTGTAAGAATGTGGTGATTGTCTGTAAACACATATATATAAGCCTTGGGGCGATGACTCGACAACTTAAATGCCGTGTAACCAGAGTGCGTCATTGTAATAATTGCTTCGGCCTTGGTACGTTGTGCCATTTTTGCGGCAGTGTAGCAAATAGAATCCGATATAAAGCGGTCGTTGTAGATGTTAAGTTCTGGTGCGGCATTATCGCGGTTGTAAATGATGCTTTCTTCCTCTACGTGTTCAATAATTTTTGTCATTGCTTCTACTACTTTTTCGGGGTGATTGCCAACGGATGTTTCACCGCTTAACATAACGGCATCAGCACCGTCCATAACGCTATTTGCAACATCACTCACTTCGGCTCTTGTAGGACTTATGTTGGTAATCATGCTTTCCATCATTTGGGTTGCAATAATTACAGGTTTGCTTTGCTCTAAACATTTTCGCACCAACATTTTTTGAATAATGGGCACTTCTTGCATTGGTACTTCAACGCCTAAATCGCCACGGGCAACCATAATTGCATCGGTTTCTTTAATGATATTATCTATTTCTAAAATCGCTTCGGGCTTTTCTATTTTTGCTACAACTTTAGCTTTTGAGCCATGAACAAAATTTTGAATCAAGTGCTTTAACTCAATAATATCGGCTGCTGAACGAACAAAGGAAAGGCCTATCCAATCAATGTTTTGCGCCAAAGCAAATTCTAAATCTTTAATATCTTTTGGAGTAAGGCAAGGCAAGGAGATTTTAGTGTTTGGTAAATTCACGCCTTTTTTTGAAGATAAAATTCCCCCATGACTAACAATTGCTTTTACTTCATTTGTTCCATTGGTAGCAACAACTTTTAAAACCAATTTGCCATCGTCAATCAATATGCTTTCACCTACTTTTACATCTTTCGGAAACTGAGGATAGGTAATATAAATACGTTCGGCTGTTCCTGCACACTCTTCTGTTGTAATGGTAATTTCGTTTCCCGATACGAGCTCTACACCATTATTTTCTACTACACCAATACGTAATTTAGGCCCTTGTAAATCTGCTAATATGGCTGTATGTGCATCTAGCTTTTTATTTACTTCACGAATGTTATTTATTTGTTCTAAAACATTTTCGTAGGAGCCATGCGAAAAATTAATGCGACAAACATCGGCACCAGCCAATACCATTTTTTCAATTACTTCAAACGATGAAGATGCTGGCCCTAAGGTTACTACAATTTTTGTTCTTTTCATTTTATTCTTATTTACATTAAAACACCAAATTTGATTTCGACTTTAAAGCAGCAGCATCTATTTCTAGAGCAGTTAAAACAAAGTCAATTTTTTTTATCTTTTTTATATATTCATTTACATCCACATCATCTAGCTCTCCTCTAATGATGAAAAAATAATTCATTTGTTTTTGCTCAGGAATCAATACTCCATTTTCGGCAGATTGAGCACCTTGAGGCTGTTTATTGAAAAGAGTAAGGTTTTTGCTTACAAATTGTTTGTCTTCGCTTAAGTTAGAAACAATAAAATACTCTTTAAACTCATCAGGGTTTTCAAAATGAAACAAAGAAAAAAAAGAGGATTCATTGTCTTTTTTCTGTTTGATTTCCAGTGAATCTATTTTTATTAAATCAATCTCTAATGCTTTATTGATAGCCCAACACAATCTATAATCTTTTTCGTGAGAAGAGATGCCAATCAACACAAAATCAAAATCATATTCTATTTTAAGAGTATGTTTTCCCAAGGTAAAATTAATTAAACAACTGTAAATTTATGAATCTATAATGAAGTTGGTGTTTAAATAGTGTTATTTTTAATTTATTTCTATATTTTTATTACGAATGAGCATAATTTATAGACGAAATTAACACATAAGCTTATTTGCATTTTGTACCTTAGTAGATTATAAATTGATATTTACCAATGAAAGTTAAAGACATTACCAATTACCTCGAACAGTACGCTCCATTAGCCTATCAAGAAAGCTATGATAATGCGGGTTTAATTTGTGGTTCGGCCGATATGGAGCTTACAAAAGCGCTTATTTGTTTAGATAGCACCGAAGCCGTGGTTGACGAAGCAATTACTTTGGGTTGTAATTTGATAATTGCACACCACCCCATTGTGTTTTCGGGAATAAAAAAGCTGAACGGTAAAAATTACATTGAGCGAGTATTGATAAAAGCCATTAAAAATAATATTGCCATTTATTCGGCTCATACCAATTTGGACAATGTACACAATGGTGTAAATGCTAAAATTGCCGAAAAACTGGGATTGGTTAACTGCAAAATATTGGTTCCTCAAAAAGGAGGATTGAAAAAACTAATTGCCTTTTGTCCTGAAAAACAGGCAGATACAGTTCGCAATGCACTTTTTGCTGCTGGCTGCGGAGCCATTGGTAATTATGACGAATGTAGCTTTAATAGCACAGGTATGGGTACATTTAAGGCTGGAAATAATACAAACGCTTTTGTGGGTGAAAAAGGAGTGCAGCATCAAGAAAACGAAGTAAAAATAGAAACTATTTACCCACAACACATTGAATCACAGGTTTTAAGAGCGCTTTTTGCTAGCCATCCATACGAGGAAGTTGCCTACGACCTTATAAGCCTCAGCAACAGTAATTCACAAGTGGGAGCAGGAATTATTGGAGAATTAGCCGAGGAACAAGATGAAATCGATTTTTTAAAACACGTAAAGCGTTCAATGCAAGCAAGTTGTGTGCGTTATACAGCTCCACTTGGCAAAAAAGTGAAAAAAGTAGCAATTTGTGGTGGTTCGGGTAGCTTTTTGTTGAAAGATGCTATTGGAAATCAAGCAGATGTGTTTATAACGGCCGATTATAAATATCATCAGTTTTTTGATGCCGAAAACCGCATTGTAATAGCCGATATTGGCCATTATGAGAGCGAACAGTTTACAAAGGAATTATTTTATGAGGTTTTGAATAAAAAATTTACTACTTTTGTATTCCTTATATCAACTATTAATACAAATCCAATAAACTATTTATAAAGATGTCGAAAACTAAAACTGACGAAATTTCGGTAGAGGAAAAGTTAAGAGCATTGTATGAATTACAGCAAATTGACTCAAAAATTGATAAAATCAGAATCGTTAGAGGTGAATTGCCTTTAGAAGTTAGAGATTTGGAAGATATGGTTGCTGGTTTAGAAACGCGTATAGCAAACTATACACAAGAACTAACGGCACTGGAAGACTCTATTACCGAGAAAAAAAACATAATGAAAGATGCGCAAGCATTAATCAAAAAATACGAAACTCAACAAGGAAAAGTACGTAACAACCGTGAGTACGATTCTATCACCAAAGAAATTGAATTCCAAAATTTGGAAATTCAATTGGCTGAAAAACGCATTAAAGAATATAAAGCAAACATACTTGCTAAAAAAGCAATTGCTGACGAATCAGCAGAAGAGCTTGAAAGCCGTAAGAAAGATTTAACAATCAAAAGAAAAGAGCTTGAAGAAATAGTTGCCGAAACAGAAAAAGAAGAAACAGCATTGATAAAAAAATCTGCTGCATCAGAAGCTGTTATTGAAGAACGTTTATTGAATGCTTACAAACGTATTCGTGCAAATGTAATGAACGGCTTAGGTGTTGTTACTGTTGAGCGTGATGCTTGTGGTGGATGTTTCAATAAAATTCCTCCTCAACGTCAGTTAGATATTCGTACACACAAAAAAATTATCGTATGTGAGCATTGCGGAAGAATTTTAGTGGATGCAGAAATATTAACCGGACAATTAGCAAAAGCATAACTAACCATTATAAAAGTCAATAAAAATGCCTTGTTGGAATTCAACAAGGCATTTTTGTTACAATATAAATTTTATGAAAAAACTATTTTTTTACACCTTATTCGGTTTATTTATACTTTGTAGAGCACAACAAGCCCCTGCACAAGAAAATGCTGTAGTAGAAATAAAAACAACAAAAAACTGCGACACACTAACATTAAGAGTTGGCGAACGCAAAGCGGCTTTAAACGAACAGGTAAAATTGGGCTATATGCGCTATAGTCACGAAAACTCGTCATCATCGCCCAACGAACCATTTGCAGCAACTACTGGTGTTTACTTTTTTGAAGCTGTTGCAAAAGATTATTTAGAAGAACTCATCATTTACATGGGCGTAACTCAAAAATCTGCAAGCATAAACTGGAGACACTTTAAAGTAACACTACTTTCGGTTTCCGACAACCAAAGCGAAGTGGTGATAAGTATATTGGATACGAGTGTTAAATAGCTATTAACCAAAGTTCAATTTTAGCTCGACTCCGAAGGAGTCAAATATGAATAGAAATTACGATACCGTTATAAATAAACGACCCTAAAAGGGTCGAATACGAAAAATAAAATAGATTAACTTGATTATACGTTTTTTGTTTTGTTTATAATCCAACTCCGATTATTAATGTTCTCGCTTTCCTATTTTCGTTTCTAATTATTTTTAGCCATCAATTGATTAGAAATAGCAAGCAAATCGGCTTCTGCAAAGTTTTTTGCCATTAGCTGAACACCAAAAGGTAACCCGTTAGAATGTTTCCCAATTGGAAGCGATATTGCCGGAACACCAGTAATATTAGCCTGTACAGTAAAAATATCTTCGAGATACATTGCTATCGGGTCGGCACTTTTTTTACCAAATTCAAAAGCTGTTCCTGGCGTTGTTGGCAACAAAATAAAATCAAAATTTTCTAAAATTTCGTTGGTTTTATCTTTCAATAATCTTCTTACACGCTGCGCTTTCGAGTAATATGCATCGTAATAGCCCGAACTTAAAACAAAAGTGCCAAGCATAATTCTTCGTTTTACTTCAGCCCCAAAACCTTCGGTACGTGTTTTTTTATAAACCGCCTCTAAAGTTGATCCGCCATCATTGTTAGCAACTAAATTAGCACTTCTAAAACCATAAGTAACTCCTGCATAACGAGCTAAATTAGATGAGGCTTCTGCCGTAGTTAAAACATAATAGGTTGGAACCAAATAATCTAAGTACGGAAAGTCAACCGCTTCAACAGTATGTCCATCTTGCCTTAATTGCTCTATTAAAGCAAACATTTGTTTTTTTATTTCACTATCCAAACCCTCTGTTTCTATGCAATCTTTCAAATAAGCAACTCTATATTTTTTTGTGGTCTCTTTTAGAGCCTCTGAATAGCTTGCCACTTCTGTAGATGAAGCTGTACTATCATAATTATCTTTTCCAGCAATTACTTCCATAATCAAAGCAGCATCCTCTACACTTTTTGTTATGGGCCCAATTTGGTCAAACGATGATGCATAAGCAATAGCTCCGTGACGCGAAACCCTTGCATACGTTGGCTTTAAGCCAACAACACCACAAAACGATGCTGGCTGACGGATAGAGCCGCCTGTATCTGTACCCAATGCCGCTAAACACAAATTAGCAACAACTGCTGCTGCCGAACCGCCAGACGAACCACCCGGAACTCGTTTAATATCTAATGGATTCAACACTTTTCCAAGAGCAGAATTTTCATTAGAACTACCCATGGCAAATTCATCACAATTGCAACGGCCAATAATAATCGCATCTGCAGCCAATAAACGTTCTACAACAGTTGCACTAAACAACGATTCAAAACCATCTAAAATTTTAGAGGCGGCCGAAACCTTGTGCCCCTTATAGCATATATTATCTTTAATTGCGATTACCAAACCCGCTAGTTTTCCTGCTGTTTTTGATTTTAACTTTTCATCTACCTCTTTTGCCTTTGCTATGGCCGATGCTTCAAACACCTCAACAAAAGCATTCAAACTCCAATTGCTATTAATACGCGAGATATATTCTTGCGTAAGCGTTAAACACGATGTTTTATCAATAGCCAAATCGGCTTGTACTTCACGAAGCGAGTTATATGTTTTCATTGTTGTAGAAAAGATTCAAATAATAAAATATGTTGTTTTATCATTATTTAAGTATCAACGAAAAAACAACTACTAAATGTCAATAAACAAAAACGAATTTACAAAACAGGTTCATCAACTCGCTGTTTTGTAAATTCGTATAAGCTATTTTTTATTTTAATTAGTCCTTCTTATCTGGGGCTGCGGCACCATCGCTTTCAACACCTTTAGAAGCATCTTTAAAATCTTTTATTCCTCTACCTAAGCCTTTCATTAATTCTGGTATTTTTTTACCTCCAAATAGCAAAAGAACAACCACTAAAATAACCACTAATTCGGTTCCGCCTAAGCCTAAAAATCCGATTAAAACACTGTTTAACATTTTGTAAAGTATTAATTTGTAAGTACAAATATAAACAAAAAAGAGAGTTTCAAAAGACTGTAATTAACAAAAAGAACGTTTTATGAAACATTCTACCCGCATTTAATTGTTTTGTACTATATTTATACAACACTAAAAGCATGGCCACACACAACGAAACGGGCACAAAAGGAGAACAAATTGCCGCAAATTATCTCGAAAAAAAAGGATATACAATACTAGAAACCAATTGGCGCTTTAAAAATTTAGAAGCCGATATTATTGCATCAATAAACAAAACACTGATTGTGGCAGAGGTAAAAACACGAAAAAGTAATTATTTTGGTGAACCCGAAACCTTTGTAAATAAACAAAAACAAAAAAACCTTATAAAAACAGCCAATGAATACATTATTCGAAACAGCCTCGATTTAGAGGCTCGTTTCGACATTATTTCTATCGTTATGAACGAACAAGAAATGAAAATAAATCATATTGAAGATGCTTTTTATCCCTTGTTGTGATTTGATTTGTTTAAAATCAATTTTTTTGACCGTATCTTTGTAAAAATAATAATATCATGAAAAAAATTAAAGTTGCCATTAACGGCTTCGGGCGCATAGGGCGTGTAACGTTTAGAATAATGTTGAATGACGAACGTATTGAAATCGTTGCCATTAACGACCTTACCGATAGCAAAACACTTGCACATTTACTAAAATACGATTCTGTACATGGCATTATAAAGGCCGATATTAAAGCTGAACCAGGAGCAATTATTGTAAATGGTAAAAAAATAAATGTCTATGCCGAAAAAGATCCATCTACATTGCCTTGGAAAGAATTAGACATTGATGTGGTTGTTGAATCTACAGGCTTTTTCCTTGACAAGGCAAGCGCAGGAAAACACATTGCCGCTGGTGCAAAAAAGGTAATTATTTCTGCGCCACCAAATTCTAGCGACATTAAAGCGGTTGTAATGGGCGTTAATGATAATATATTAACAAACGATGACATTATTATCTCTAACGCATCTTGTACAACAAATTGTGCCGCACCAATGATAAAAGTGCTAGACGAAAACTGGGGACTTGAAGATGGCTTTATTACTACAGTACACTCCTACACTGGCGATCAACGCTTGCACGATGCACCACACAAAGATTTGCGCAGAGCACGCGCAGCAGCGCTTTCAATTGTGCCCACCTCTACGGGCGCAGCTAAAGCAATAACAAAAATTTTTCCACACCTTGATGGAAAGCTTGGTGGCTGTGGAATGCGTGTTCCTGTTCCTGATGGCTCTTTAACAGATATAACTTGTTTATTAAGCAAACATGTTACCGAAAAAGAAATTAATGATGCATTTAAAAAAGCAAGCGAAACAAGCTTAAAAGGTATATTGCAATATATTGACGAGCCAATTGTTTCTGTTGATATTGTTGGCAATCCGCATTCGTGTATATACGATGCTGAATTCACTTCAATTGTTGGCAATATGGTTAAAATAATCGGCTGGTACGATAATGAAGCAGGGTATTCTAACCGATTGGTTGATTTGATTAAAAAGGTTTGTTAATAAACAGAAAACTCTAAAACGTTTTTAAACAAAATAGGGGGATTTTTAATCCCCCTATTTTTGTTTTTATTCAATTTTATTCTTTAATCATTCAGCTTCAGCACCGCCATAAACGCACTTTGTGGAATTTCTACATTACCAACCGCACGCATACGTTTTTTACCCTCTTTCTGTTTTTCCAACAACTTACGTTTACGAGAAATATCGCCTCCATAACACTTAGCTGTTACGTCTTTACGCATAGCCTTTATCGTTTCACGAGCAATAATTTTTGCCCCAATAGCAGCCTGTATCGGTATTTCAAATTGTTGACGAGGAATTAGCTCTTTCAGTTTTTCGCACATTTTCTTTCCAAATTCATAAGCGTTATCTCTATGAATTAAGGACGACAAAGCATCTACTGGTTCTGAATTTAATAAAATATCCAATTTTATTAATGCGCTTGGTCTGTAATCTACTGGCTGATAGTCAAATGAAGCATAGCCTTTAGAGATGGTTTTTAAACGATCGTAAAAATCAAATACAATTTCACCCAAAGGCATATCAAACATAAGCTCTACACGGTCGGTAGTTAAATACACCTGATTGGTAAGTATGCCTCGTTTGCTTATACACAAAGTCATAATGTTACCAACAAACTCGGCCTTTGTAATTACTTGCGCTTTAATATAAGGCTCCTCTACCCTATCCAAACGCGCTGGGTCTGGCAAATCGCTCGGATTGTTTACAACAATCATTTCACCGTTTGTTGTATAAGCATGGTACGATACATTGGGAACAGTTGTAATAACCGTCATATTAAACTCTCGCTCCAAACGCTCTTGGATAATTTCCATGTGTAGCATTCCTAAAAATCCACAACGGAAACCAAAACCCAAAGCAGCCGATGATTCTGGCTCCCAAGTTAAAGAAGCATCATTTAGCTGTAGTTTTTCCATCGAGTAGCGCAACTCTTCAAAATCCTCAGTATCAACAGGATAAATACCCGCAAACACCATTGGTTTTACATCTTCAAAACCAAGTATTGGCTCTTGCGAAGGATTTAAAACGCTTGTGATGGTATCGCCCACCTTTACTTCGCGTGCATCTTTAATCCCCGATATAATATAACCCACATCGCCTGTTTTTATTTCGTTGCGAGGCTCTTGCTTTAACCTTAAAACTCCAATTTCATCGGCATTATATTCCTTTTCAGTAGCAATAAACTTTACTTTTTCGCCTTTTTTGATTGAACCATTAATAATTTTGTAATAGGCTATAATACCTCTAAACGAGTTAAAAACAGAGTCAAAAATCAGGGCTTGTAACGGTTTGTTGGGGTCGCCCTTTGGAGGAGGAATACGCTCAACAATAGCTGCTAAAATATCATGCACCCCCATACCTGTTTTACCAGATGCGGGTATAATTTCTTCACGTTTACAGCCAATTAAATCAACTATTTGGTCTTTTACAACTTCGGGCTCGGCACTAGGTAGATCTATTTTATTTAATACAGGTACAATTTCTAAATCGTTACCCAAGGCTAAATATAGATTGGAAATAGTCTGAGCCTGAATACCTTGCGCAGCATCCACAATAAGTAAAGCACCTTCACAAGCAGCAATGGAACGAGAAACTTCGTACGAAAAATCAACGTGGCCGGGTGTGTCAATCAAATTCAACACGTATTTTTTACCATTATAGGTATAATCCATCTGAATAGCATGGCTTTTGATGGTAATGCCACGCTCTTTTTCCAAATCCATATCATCCAACACTTGCGCTTGCATTTCGCGCTGGCTAACCGTGTTGGTATATTCTAAAAGCCTATCGGCTAATGTGCTTTTTCCGTGATCAATGTGTGCAATGATGCAAAAATTTCGAATGTGCTCCATATAAAATACTCCGCCTAAATAAGTTTTAAGGCGCTAATTTACTAATAATATCGCAATAATATAGTTGCTTACAAA
>JBASCV010000168.1:0-2245 GCA_049651825.1 Bacteroidia bacterium | reverse complement strand
GCATTGTACAATCATGTTGATTATTTTGCGGTAAATGTGAGTTCGCCAAACACCCCTAATTTAAGGGCTTTGCAAGATAAAGAGCCATTAACAAAATTATTATCAGCACTAAAACAATTAAATAAAGAACTAGCAGAAACAACATCTCCCTCCCCTGAGGGGAGGGCCGGGGAGGGGGCAGAACGTCCCATTCTTTTAAAAATAGCACCAGATTTAACTAATGAACAATTAGACGATATTATTGATATTGTAAAAATAACTCAAATAGATGGTGTAATAGCCACTAATACTACTATTTCGCGCGAAGGGCTAAAAACCCATAAAACAAAGCTTGACGAGATAGGAGCAGGTGGATTAAGCGGTAAACCTGTTACAAAACGAGCTACCGAAGTAATAAAATACTTAAGTGAAAAATCAAACAAAGCATTTCCAATTATTGCAGTTGGTGGTATTCATACAGCCGATGATGCGATAGAAAAACTAAATGCAGGAGCGAGCTTGGTTCAGGTTTATACTGGATTTATTTATGAAGGACCAGGAATGGTAAAGCGTATAAATGATAAGTTACTTCGAATTACGAATTAATCGAATTACGAATGTGCTAAGTCCTAAATTCGTAACTTTGTAATTATTCATTATCCTTAAACATTTGTAAATTCGTACCCATTCGTAATTCGTAGATATGAAATTAATAGAATGTCCAAGAGATGCCATGCAAGGCATACATGAGTTTATACCTACCGAAAAAAAAGTAGCCTATATCAATTCATTGCTAAAAGTAGGGTTTGATACCATTGATTTTGGAAGCTTTGTTTCTCCAAAAGCAATTCCACAATTGCGTGATACCGCACAGGTATTGGATCAGTTAGATTTGAGTGATAGCAAGTCTAAGTTACTTGCCATTATTGCCAATGTGCGTGGTGCGCAAGATGCTGTTGAATTTGATGAAATCAGCTATTTAGGTTTTCCTTTTTCTATTTCTGAGACGTTTCAACAGCGCAATACCAATGCTTCTATTGCCGAATCGCTTACACGGGTTGAAGAAATTCAGGATTTATGTGTGCGCAATAATAAAGAGTTGGTAGTATATATTTCGATGGCTTTTGGTAATCCTTATGGTGATGAGTGGAGTAGCGATGTAGCTATTGCTTGGACCAAACGCTTGGCTGGATTAGGTATTAAAATAATTGCACTTTCTGATACAATAGGTGTTTCAAACCCTGAAAATATCTCGTTTTTGTTTTCAAAAGTAGTACCTGAATTTCCACGTATCGAAATTGGTGCGCATTTACACACAACACCTGATACTTGGGAAGAAAAAGTACATGCTGCCTATAGCAATGGCTGTAAACGTTTTGATAGTGCCATTAAAGGCTTTGGCGGTTGCCCCATGGCTACCGATAAACTTACAGGCAATATGCCAACAGAAAAGCTGTTGAGCTATTTTACAAAAAATAAAATTGTAACTGGCATTAACGAACAAGCATTTAACGATTCATTGTTATTAGCAGGAACAACGTTTCCTATTGGTGTTTAATGTTCATTTCGAGTTTATCGAGAAATGAGCGATAGCAATTTTGTAAATGATAAGATTATTTTTTTATTTCATATAAATAACAACTAAAATGAGCGTTACCAAATTTCAAAAACAAATTACCAATCCTTTTTTGTTTCGATTGTTTTTATTGAAAAAACTTCCGTTGGCTTATATTGCAGGACTTCGAATTCCAGAATTAACCAACGAAAAGGCTGTGGTAACGGTTAAATATGGTTGGTTAACCACAAATCCGTTTCGTTCTATGTATTTCGCATGTCTTTCAATGGCAGCCGAAATGTCAACAGGAGTAATGGTTATGAATGGCATTTATGATTCCAAACCTCCTGTTTCTATGCTTATTGTGAAAAACACAGCCAGTTACCACAAAAAAGCAGTTGGTAAAATTACCTTTACATGTACTGATGGTAAACACATTCAAAATATGGTCGAAAAAGCGAAACAAACCAACGATAGCGTTTCTGTTGATACCACTTCTATTGGTAGAGATGAAAAAGGAGATGTGGTAGCAGAGTTTGTATTTACATGGTCAATGAAAGTGAAGTCTAAAGCCTAGTTTGTAGTTAGTCGCCCCTCAAAAAGTCGGTTTTAGTTTAGTGAAGTAATTTATTAAGAATAAAAACATGGATAAAAAATCTCGTAACTCCAGTTTCCAAAGATTCATTATTCGTTTAAAATTCATAGCAGCAG
>JBASCV010000167.1:0-2471 GCA_049651825.1 Bacteroidia bacterium | reverse complement strand
CAACGCTTTACATAGATGTTTCCTATATGGATGTAAGGGCCCTTAAGCGAATTCTTGAGTTTGCTAAAAAAGGATTGCCCGTATGTTTGAAAAATTTGCCTAAAGAACCAGGTAAAGTGAAATCGGTTAACTATTCTGCACTGTGCAATGAATTAAAAGCATTGCCAAACGTTTCTACTAAATTCGATAAAATTGTTGCTCATCCTCCTTTAATTCAAGGGGATAGCATACCCGACTATTGGTGTAGGATAGAAAAAGATGGAACTTATTATGTGTTTTTAGCGCAACCTTTATCTCAAAATTTACAATACCCTATATATTCGGGGCAATCGTACATGGATAAATCAATGTATAGAGAATTAACATTTACTATAAATGGAAAAACAATTAAAAAAAATATAGAATTTAAACCGTATCAATCAGTAATGCTTAAAATTACTACTGATGGAAATATAAAATACGTTGACATTGTATTTGTTCCTAAAACGCCTATTATTCGACCTCGCGAACCACAAAAAATGCATTTCTAACTATAAAATTTAGTCCCTCGTTTAACAAATATTTTTCGTAAATTCGTAATCCTCACGTTAGTGAATTTACCATGTATCTTAAAAAGCTGAATATCCTCAATTTTAAAAACTATGCCGAAGCTCAATTGGAGTTCAGCAGTCATATCAACTGTATGGTTGGTAATAATGGGGAAGGCAAAACTAATATTTTAGATGCAATTCATTATTTATCGTTTTGTAAAAGTTTTTTTAATCCTGTTGATAGCCAAAATATTTTGCATGATTCACCTTTTTTTTTGATTCAAGGAAACTATGTGGTAGCAGGCAATGATGAAGAGATTTATTGTGGGCTGAAACGCAATCAGAAGAAACAATTTAAACGTAATAAAAAAGAATATACTCGATTAGCCGAACATATTGGCTTATTTCCGTTGGTAATGATTTCGCCAGCCGATTCGGAATTAATTACCGAAGGTAGCGAAAGTCGCAGACGGTTTATTGATAGCGTAATTGCGCAATATGATAGAGATTATTTAGATGATTTGATTGCTTATAACAAAGTACTTTCACATCGAAATGCATTGTTGAAACAATTTAGTGAAATGGGGCGTTTTGATAGAGAGTCGCTGGAGATATGGGATATGCAATTGGCTGGCTATGGCAATAAAGTATATGAAAAGCGTAGTAAGTTTATCGCTTCATTTATTCCTATTTTTCAGCAGTATTACGAGCTTATTTCGGGTGGAAAAGAGCAGGTTGGAATTGAATATATATCGCATTTGCATGATGCATCGTTTATGGAAGTGCTTGATAAAGCCTTGAATAGGGATAGAGCCGTAGGTTACTCCACCGTAGGCGTTCATAAAGATGATTTGGGGTTTACGTTAAACACGTATCCATTAAAAAAATACGCATCGCAAGGGCAGCAAAAATCGTTTTTAATTGCTTTAAAATTAGCACAATTTGATTTTATTAAAAGTTTAAAAAATACCACTCCAATTCTTTTGTTGGATGATATTTATGATAAGCTGGACGACTTACGAGTAAAGCAATTGATGGAGTTGGTGTGTAGCACTAATTTTGGTCAGATTTTTATTACTGATACACATTTAACCCGCTTGGCAGCAATTTTTAACGCAACAGGGGCTGATTTTAAAATTTTCGAAATTGTAAACGGTACTGCTTCATCTATTGAACATACACCAATTTCTGTAATTGAAAATCCTTAATTTTTTATGAGCAAGCACAATGAACATAGTTTAAAGGAGGCGATTGATATGCTACTCAAAGCGTATCGTTTGGACGATAGATTGGCCGAAAAACAATTGATTAGTTCGTGGGAAGAAGTGATGGGCAAAATGATTGCAAAACATACTACTGATATTTCAATACGTAATAAGCAACTATTTGTAACACTTGATTCTGCTGCATTGCGCAATGAGTTGTCGTTAGCTAAAACCAAGATTGTTCAAATGCTCAATAAAGCTGCGGGTAAAGAGGTAATTAGTGAAATTGTTTTGCGATAAAAAATACATTATGTGCAGGTTGGCATTAATTTAATAGTCTGAAAAAGCGTCAAATGGTTCGATTATTTTTTTTTATCGTCTTTTTAAATTTATTTTTTTTCTCTATTGCACAAACAGAGATACATTGGAAATGTGGCTCAGATGTAATGCAGCAACTAAATTTTAAAAAAAATCAAAAAACAAAAATCAGAAATGATAGTATTGAAAATATATTCTTATCAAAATATCAACAACAGCTTCAACATAAAAAGCAGGGTGGAGGCTTACCAACAGTACAACAGGTATATATAATTCCTGTTGTTATACATATTGTTCATAATAACGGGCCTGAAAATATAAGTGATGCCCAAGTAATAGCAGGTATTCAACATTTGAATGATGCTTTCAGAAATACAGGTGTATTTGATCCATCAACAGGGGTTGACGTGGAAATAGA
>JBASCV010000166.1:0-5136 GCA_049651825.1 Bacteroidia bacterium | reverse complement strand
TCATTGTGCTTTGAATTAATTACATAATGTAATGATGTAATTTGAGGAAATTTAGATGCAATGTGATTCAACATGTTTTCAATCACCATTTTATCATCATAATAAAAAGAAATAATCACCATCCATTCGCCAGTAGAAGTGCTACGAATAATGATGTTTCGCAAAAAACCTAATTTTTCTCGTAAATCAAAAAAAGTTAAATTGTTTTCAAATGCATATTTTTTTACCTCGTTGCGTATTGCATTAGAGGGGTCTTCTTGTAAATAACAATTTTCAATGTCTAATACCTTATCAAACAAGCCAGGTATATGAAACCCCAATGCATTGCGTGCATTGGCACCCAAACCATCTTCAAATGTTAGCGATTTGTCTTGTATTTGTTCTTCGGTAAGCCATTTTTTATTTGAAAAAGTAAACTCTAACTTATTTCGGTAGTGATATACTTTTCTTGATGGCACAATGTCTTGAATTGCCGGAAGCTCAATTTTTGCTAGGCGGGAAAGGGCATCGGTTACTTGTTTTTGTTTGTAAAACAATTGCCATTTATAATCCATATTTTGCCATTTGCATCCACCACATACACCAAAATGCTTACAAACAGGGTCAGTTCGTTTTTCTGATTTATGTTTTACAGCAATTGTTTTTGCTTCGCGGTATTTACTTTTTTTACGAGTTACTTGTACATCAACAATATCGCCTGGTACAGCACCTTTTATAAAAATAACATATTCATCTGTTTTTGCAACAGATTGCCCATCAGAACTAGCATCAATTACTGCTATGTTTTCAAGTATTGGTAACGTTTTTTTTGCTTTCATCGTGTGTAAAGTTAATAAAACCGTTTTAAAATATATAGTTTCATTTTACTATCATTATTTATGCTTGTATCTTTTTTAAAATAATCCGTTATAACTTAAAACATCTCATTTAAATCCGTAGCTATTATGAATAAATCAAATTGTAATGTTGTAAAACAACGTATTGTTTATCATTCAAAAAAAATTGGATTTATAGCGTTTATTATCCTCTTTTTTTTTAGTGCTTGCTCCGTAAAAAAACGAGTATACCGTTCAGGGTATTATATTTCGTGGTATGGTTTAGCTAATGATAAATCTAAAAAAACAGACAAACAATTTTTAAACTATTCGTGGAATGCTTATGATGCCCTATCTATTAAGCCAACACAGGAAACAATTATTAATGTTGATGATGCAAGCCGAATATTTTGTACCGAAGGAACTATAATTGATATTCCCGAAAATGCTTTTGAATATGATAATGGAGTTAATCTAAAGTGTACAAAAGTGAACGTGTATGTTTGGGAATATTATTCATTAGCAGATATTATTGCAGCAGGATTAACAACTACTAGCAATCGAAAAATGCTTTTTTCAGATGGTATGGTGTATATTGAAGCACGATGTTTGGGTGAACGTTTAAAATTAAAAAGTGATAAACAGATTGTTGTTCAAATGCCATCAGCGAAGCCTGATAGTAAAATGCAATTATTTGCAGGCAATTTTAAAAACGGAATTATCGACTGGAAAGTGAAAGGTAATCCTGAAATAAAAGGTTTAGCTGTTCAAGAAAGTACCGAGCTTGTTGAAAATGAAGATGTAGTATATTCCGAAAGCGAGTATGCTAGCGGTTATTTAATGAAATTAAGTTCATTGGGTTGGATAAACTGCGACCGATTTTATGAAATTGAGAAAAAAACAAACCTTATCGTAAAAGTGCCATCAGTAAAAAACACATTTGTGGCTCTTGTTTTCAAAGAAATGAAATCAATAATGCCTGGCTATTGTTTTTCTAACAATACTATTGACTTTAATAACCTCCCTGATGGTCAGCAAGTTACATTGGTTGCATACAGCATTGATGCTAAAAATAAAACTACAAAGGCCTGTACGTATGATTTGTTACTCGGTGAAACCAAAGAAATTGAAATTAAAATGAATGAAATCTCACAAGACGAGTTAAAATCACTATTGACTTCGTTTAATTAAAATATCTGTAACAGAACATTTATAGGCATTCAAGGCTTTTACAAGTAATAAATATTTGTTAAATTTGTAATTATTAAAAGTTACTATCATGAAAACTGTTATGACAAATAATATTACATCTCAGCAAGCAATTGAATTGGAAGATAAATATGGTGCACATAATTATCATCCTTTACCTGTAGTACTTGAGCGTGGCGAAGGCGCTTTGGTTTGGGATGTGGAAGGTAAACAATATTTTGATTTTTTAGCTGCATACAGTGCTGTAAATCAAGGTCATTGTCATCCTAAAATAACAGCTGCATTGATAGAACAAGCTCAAAAGTTATCATTAACATCTCGTGCGTTTCACAATAATTTGTTGGGCGAATATGCCCAATTTATTACATCCTATTTTGGTTACGACCGTGTATTACCAATGAATACTGGTGCCGAAGGTGTTGAAACGGCTTTGAAATTGGCTCGTAAATGGGCCTACGAAAAAAAAGGTGTTACCGAAAATCAAGCAAAAATAATTGTTTGCGAAGGTAACTTTCATGGTCGTACAATTACCATTGTTTCGGCCAGTGGCGATGCTGATGCACGCGAAAATTTTGGTCCGTTTACGCCAGGTATTATTACTGTACCTTATAACAATATTGAAGCTTTTGCTAATTTGGTAAAAGACCCAACTGTGGCTGCATTTTTAATTGAACCTGTTCAAGGCGAAGCAGGAGTGGTTGTGCCAGATGCTGGTTATTTAAAAAAATGTTATGATTTGTGTAAACAACACAATGTACTTTTTATAGCAGATGAAATACAATCAGGTTTAGGAAGAACGGGCAAGTTATTAGCTTGCGACCATGATGGTGTACACCCTGATGTATTGATTCTTGGTAAGGCTCTTTCTGGTGGTACATATCCTGTTTCGGCAGTGTTGGCAAGCGATGAAGTAATGTTGTGTATAAAACCTGGCCAACATGGCTCTACGTATGGTGGTAATCCGCTTGCTTGCCGTGTTGCGATTGAGGCACTTACGGTATTAAAAGACGAACAGCTTTCTGAAAATTCAGAACGTTTAGGTAAAGTTTTATTAAGCGAACTAAAAGCAATTAAAACCGAATACCCTCAACTTATTAGAGAAGTAAGAGGTAAAGGATTGTTTTGCGCAATGGTTATAAACGAACGCAACGGCAAAAATGCTTGGGATGTTTGTATTGAGCTAATGAATAATGGTTTGCTTGCTAAGCCTACACATGGCGATATTATTCGTTTTGCACCACCACTTGTTATTACCGAAGAACAACTTTTTGAATGTATTGCTATAATTCGTAAGGTGGTTAAAATGTTTTAACTAGCCTAAGTAACCTATTATGCTTTTTGAAGATACCTACCTTACCATTGCCAGTAAAGCAGAAGGTGTGTATAAAGATAAAGGCAGTAAGTTTATTGCTTACGCTTTTCCAGTTACTTCCGAAAATCAAATAAAAGTATGTTTGGCCGATTTGAGAAAAGAGCATTTTAATGCTCGTCATCATTGTTATGCATTTCGTTTAGGAGCCGATAAAATGGCATACAGAGCCAACGATGATGGCGAACCAAAATATTCTGCCGGAAAGCCAATTTTAGGACAAATACAATCCAATGATCTTACTAATGTACTAATTGTTGTAGTTCGCTATTTTGGTGGCACATTGCTAGGAGTTAGCGGATTAATAAATGCATATAAATTGGCTGCTGCCAATGCACTTGAAAATGCTACCATTATTGAGAAAAAAGTAATGGAGCACTATCAAATTATGTTTGATTATTTACAAATGAACGATGTAATGAAGTTGATGAAGGAAGAAGAGTTAGAGCAGGTATCGCAAAACTTTGATTTAAATTGTAGTTTAGTTTTTGCAGTTCGTAAAAATAATGCCCCTAAAGTTGTGGATTTGTTCAAGAAAATAAGTAATCTTGAAATTAAGTACATAGGTTTACAGTAAGTAGAAATAATAAAATAATAAAGGATGGAACTTCTAAAAAAAATGTGTAGCATTCATGCGCCATCTGGCAATGAAGCGCCAATGACAAAGTTTGTATTGGATTATATAAAAAGAAATAAAAAAAATTGGAGCGTACAACCAGAAGTGTTTGCTGGTGATGGATTTCAGGATTGTATAGTATTGGTGTTTGGCAAGCCACGTACAGCTATTTTTGCGCACATGGATAGTATTGGGTTTACTGTTAGATATGGTAAAGAGCTTGTTAAAATTGGTGGCCCTCGTACTATAGATGGTTTTAAATTAGTAGGTGCTGATAGTAAAGGAAAAGTAACAGCAACCTTAAAAGTAAAACACAATGCAAACACACATGAAACCATACTTGAGTATGATTGTAAACGACAATTGGATAGAGGCACTGAACTTACCTTTAAACCCAATTGGCGCGAAACCAATGATTATGTGCAATGCTGTTATATGGATAATCGCTTGGGAGTGTGGAATGCACTAAAAGTGGCCGAAACCTTAAAAGATGGAATTATTGTATTTTCATGTTGGGAAGAGCATGGGGGGGGAAGCGTTTCTTACCTGCAAAAATTTATTTACGAAAAATATGGCGTAAAGCAGGCGCTTATATCCGATATTACTTGGGTTACTAGTGGTGTTCCTCATGGTAAAGGCGTAGCAATTTCTTTGCGCGATAGCTTAATACCTCGCAGAAGTTACGTAAATAAAATTATTGATATTGCTAAAGCTTCTAAAATACCTTTTCAATTAGAGGTAGAAGGCGCAGGTGGTAGCGATGCAAAAGAACTTCAAATGGGGGAAGCCCCGTGGGATTGGTGTTTTATTGGCGCGCCAGAAGATAACGTACATACGCCTGACGAAAAAGTGTATAAAAATGATATCAACGCAATGGTAAAATTGTATAAAGTGTTGATGGAAAAATTATAGCTTGTCTTGTGTTTAATACAAAAAAGGCCGTTTCATTTTTGAAACGGCCTTTTTTGTTACTACAGTTTTATAGTTTTATAATTTTTGGCTCTTTTTTCTGATAATACCTCTCCGTTTTTCTTTCTTCGCTTTTCCACCTTTAGTACGTTTACCACCTGCAAACCCTTGAGGCGCTTCTCCTTGGCCGTTAGCCATTACAGTTTTCTTTTTATTTT
>JBASCV010000165.1:0-3731 GCA_049651825.1 Bacteroidia bacterium | reverse complement strand
AGTAATGGAATCCAAGCCTAGCTTTTCAAACAACAGTTCACGAAGCTGGACGGTGGAATTTGGATTAAAATTGTGTATTCCAGACAAGGTATCCAATTTCTGTTTTTCCAAAGCAAGTTCCCTGTATGCTTGTTCCGATATACTGTTTAGTAGCTCTGGGTTCACACAGATACCTTCGTATTCCATGTCGGCAAGCACGTATATTAAGGGGCATTCGATGGTGTGGAACAGCACCTCTAATTTCCTTTTCTTTAGCATAGGTTCCAATACCTGTCGTAATTGAAGTGTTTGGTCGGCATCTTCACAGGCATAATCAGCAACCTCTCGTACTGGAATATTTCGCATCGACTGTTGGTCTTTTCCAAAACCGATAAGCTCCGAAATTTCAATTTGTTTGTAGCCTAAAAGTGCTAATGAAATTGCCTTTAAACCGTGTTTAGCTTGCGGATTACAAAGGTAATGAGCAATCATTGTGTCGAAAAGGGGACCCTGTACCCTGATTCCATAGCGCCTAAGTACATTAATATCGAATTTTAGATTGTGACCCGTTTTGCAAACCAGAGGGTCTTCAAACACCTCTTTCAAAACAGAAATCAACGCAACTGCCTTATCGTATTGAGTCGGAATGGGTAAATAAAATGCTTCACCGGGAGCAATAGCAAATGCAATACCCACCAATTCCAACGAATGAATGGTAACAGCATCGCCACTATTACTACCACAAGTTTCTGTATCAAAACAAAAACCATCTTTTAATTTTAGGATTAAATCATTCAGTTTCATTTGACGGTGTTTCAATAACGGTATACGTATGAGCCACATTTGAAAGTGTCGTTGGGTCTTCCACATCACCCGCCATTGGTAAATCATCTTCGTCATCGCCCTGCATTGGCATATCTTCCATGTTTTCGTCTGTAGGTTCGGGTTCAGGAATATCACCCCAATTGGTTATTTCAATGCGCGCTTTGGTGTTTTTAGGCATCTCAGTATATTGAATACCGTGATAAGCTAAATATTTATGGAGCTTCAAAATAAAGCGGTTTCGGGATGGATAATACTTGTTCTGGCCAGGGTTAGCTTTTAAAAACTCTTCGTACAAGTCTTGTTTTACAAACCCACTCTTCACACGCAATCCTATTTTTTCATCTAAAAACATCAACAGGTCAGAACCTCCTAATTCAGTGATCAGCTTGCGTAATTCACCATTCACTGATGGCGGTTCTATAATTCCCACCGCTAAATATTTTTGCACACAACGCGCGAAAAAATTTAGCATTTGATTGTAATCATTTTCATCCCAACCTTGAAAAAACTCTTTATCAAACTCATCCTTAGGTTGGCGGTGTTTACCATAATACTTACCTACCTCAAATTCTAATTTTCTGCGCTCACCTGAAAAACCGGCAATGGTACGTATGGGAAAATTACTGGTCAACACTATTTTAGGAGAATAGGCACGCTCTATACGGAAGGCAGCTTTAAATTTTTGATTGACTTCAATGCCACCTGTTGCGATAGCAAACCAATCTTCAAAAACAGCCCCACGGTGAAGATCATCCACAAACAGCAATTCAGTGTGTTGGGTTACACGTTGGAAAGCGAAATTTGTACCTGCTTTAAAATTTTTGCCGTCCACATCGACCATGCTACGGATGTAACTTAGTGCGTAACAAAGTAGCGATTTCCCAGTACCACCTTGGGCTTCTTCATCACCAACAACTGTTTCATCCAAAAAACAGGGAATAATAGGATTGGAAGCTGGCCAGTGCCGATGCAAGAGATAACCTAAAATTGTTTGGAGGCTCTCAAATTTTGTGTCGTTTTTATCGCAAATCCTGTAGGCGAATGTTTCAAAATCCCCCTTCTGGTCGGCATGCAACAACTGAAAATTGTGCTGCTTGATTTGTTCTTTCCATACATACCCATCCAAAGTATTGTACCCAATCGTTGTCATACTATCTGCGGTAATTTGAACAACGTCATTTTTGCAATAGAAAAAAGAGCTTGTTTTTGTATCGCGGTGGATAGGTAAGGTACGGATAGGAAGCAATCTTAGTTTGGGAACATTAATATAATTGTCAATACCTCGTGTAAAGAGATTCAAGAGGTCCTTTTTTGTTGCACCATAACCTAATTTTTCAGGAACGGTATCAGTATTGATGAACCTATAAACACAATTATTAATATCTGTAATATCAGCATCGGCTATTATTTTTCCTTCTACTTTTACCAGGCGTTTGGTGCCGTTGAACGACATCCAACAAAAACCTCTACCACGAATAAAATCTAGCAACCCTTCGTGGTGTATACTCAATTTACCATCCGGTGTAATTTGCCAGAAGTACATGAAAATGACTTCCTCATGTACAGTACCACCTTTATTTTCTGTTACTTTATTTCCCATTATGATTATACTTTATTGGTGTTATGTAAACACCTTCATTTGGTTCTTTTAATGCGTGTAGCATTTGGTAGTTAACGTTATAATGTATAGACGCCATAGCATCAGAGCGGTGCTTGAGTATACTACCGCTCTGGTGTAATGGGTTTAGTTGCTTCCCTCTTCAGGTCGGGCTACAGTAGGAACAACCGCCGTAACAAGTTCAACGCTGCGACCTCTGAGCAGGATGAATATTTTGGTATTACCGTCTTTAGTTATGTACGGTTTGCCTTGTAGTTCAAAGGTGATCTTTACCAGGTTACCATTTTGCAGCGCAGCAACTTTTTCAACATCTTCACCTGAAAATTCAAGGTTGATGTTTGGGTAGGAACTACAATCGTTGCGGGTGATACCAAGGTCAATTTTTGTGAACCCGCTTGGGAATGTTTGTTTATCACCGATGTGGTAAACCTGACCAGTTGTTGAATACGTCATGTGTTGTTGATTTTTGTTATTAGTTTAAATTCTGTTTGTTGTTTTGGGAATGCACCAGTGGTATCAGTTATAATACCACTGGTTTGGTCCCTTTAAATTTACCCGATGAATAGAGCAACCACTTTAATCGGCAAACGTTTGCCAAGTGGTGGAAGCTCTGTTAACACCCTTTCCGCATACTTTTTCGGAAAGTAAAACCCGCTACGGCTCTTACCTAAAGAAACGTAACCCACCAGCAATTTACCGTTAGCCATTTTGAATGTGGCTTGGGTATGCGGTTTACAGGTCTTTACATCAAAACCAAACCCCGTTAAGGTATCGGCATTTTGTAAAAAGATACCGTTACTTTCACCAGCTCCGGTTCTGATTGTGCGGATTACAGTTGACTTCCCGTCAATCGGAAGAAGTGTCTTAATCGGCCTGTTTGGGTCCGTTTGCTCAATAAACGTAGAGCCTTTGTAGGATTCCATCGGGAGAAGAGTGTCCTGATCTTCTGCTACCGCTTCACTTAGCGAAGCTAGTGCCTCAGCAAAAGTGGTAATTAGTGTGTTGCTCGTTGCAACTTCTTGTGGGGCTTCTGCCCCGGTCTGTTCTTGGTCCATGGTATTTGGATTTAGAAGTTAAGCGCCTACGACCTTCGTAAGCATGCTGCAAAGTTTTCTGAAATAATTTTGTAAAAACGAGGTGGGAGTTCGGAGTATGTTAAAAGCAGAATTTTCATACTGCACCGCATACCTCATTTTCTTATTTTTGTATTGTATTTTTATATGTAAAGGAATATGAGCATAGACCCAAAATCGACCACCAGTAAAAAATATAGTGAATATGTAGATGAATTACACGAAAAAGTATATTG
>JBASCV010000164.1:0-10606 GCA_049651825.1 Bacteroidia bacterium | reverse complement strand
GTGATTATGCGCTTTACACAACCAATGAAATGGGCCAAAATAAGCTGTGGTTGTATGATGTTAAAAATAATAAAACAAAGCGAATTTATAAGGCTGAGCATAAAATAGATCGTATAAACGATTATTCCTACCCTCTGGTAGCTTGGCATCCGAGCGGAAAATTGTTTTCTTTTATTATCGAACGGAAAGGTTTTATTGTAATGAAAACCTATGAGCTTGAAACTAAGCAGTTTTCTGAACGCAATATCACTGGTTTTGAAAAAATAGTTGATTATTCGTATGCCGATGATGGTAAGCGTTTTGTGATGTCGGCAGTACAAAAGGGGCAAACTGATATTTTTGTTTTTACGGCATCTTCAAGTGCCTACGACCAAATTACAAAAGATATATATGATGATTTAACTCCTCGTTTTGTACATGGGTCAAAAGCCATTGTTTTTGCTTCTAATCGTCCTAACGATACCTTATTTTATGATCCTAAGCGTAAGCCCGAAAATCGTCAACCACACAAAGATATATTTTTGTACAACAATGTTACAAAGTCGCCAATATTGGTGCGTGTTACAAATACAGCAACAATTGACGAAACTTATCCAGCCGACTATGATAGTGCGCATATTTCCTATTTAAGTGATATGAATGGAATTCGCAATAGGTACATTGCAAAACTCGATAGTGTAATTGCATTTGTTGATACAATAGAACATTATCGCCCCTTTATCACCACTTTTCCAATAACAAATTATTCAAAAAGTATATTGGAGCAAGATGTAAATATAAAATCTACTTATTATAGCCAATTGCTATTTGATAGAGGAAAGTACAGAATGCTGATGGCACCAATTACGCCTGTAAAAGATATTAAACCTATTGATTTGAAAAACACTTCTTTTCGTGAGTATAAAAACCGATTGGATAAAAAAGAACAGCAAGAAGCCGAAGAGAAAAATAAATTACTCAATAAAACGCCAACCGTTGATAATATAATTGTTGTGAAAAATAGAACTCCTGAAAAATCTAAAAAAGATTCGACAGAAATTGATATTAATAATTACACTTTCGAAAACGAGCCTCAAAAAAACGTTAAAAAGAAAGATGTAGAAGCTGTTAAAGTTGCTGTTGTTTACGATTCGTTAAAAAATAAAAAAGAAACTGAATTTGAATTGGCAAAGCAACGCAATTATAATACCAATTTTTCTGTTGATTATGTAGTGTCGCAGGTTGATAATTCTTTTTTAAATGGTACCTACCAAAAGTTTACGGGAGGCGGTAGTCCTGTTTACTTAAACCCTGGGTTAAATGCCTTTATGAAGGTTGGTGTTAGTGATTTGTTTGAAGATTATCGAATTACAGGTGGTATGCGCTTTTCGTTTGATTTTAATAATAATGAATACTTTTTGAGTTATGAAAATCGAATGAAAAATTTGGATAAACAAATTATTTTACACCGTCAAACGTTATTAAATGTAGTAAACAATAGCAATCTAATAAAAATATTTACGCATGATGCTCAGTATATTCTTAAATATCCATTTAGTGAAGTGGCAGGTATTAGAGGAACGGTAAGTTATAGAAACGATAACATTGTTTACCTTTCAACAAACGATAACACATTGCCTAAATTAAATGCTCAGGAAAATTGGACATTTTTAAAGGGCGAATATGTATTTGATAATACAATAAATAAGGGTTTGAATTTATTCAATGGTACGCGAGCAAAAGTATTTGGTGAATATTATCGCCAGTTAGATAAAGCGAATACCGATTTTTTTGTATTAGGTTTTGATGCCCGTCACTATCAAAAAATTCATCGCGATTTTATTTGGGCCAACCGAATAGCTGGAAGTACCTCATTTGGTAATCAAAAATTGATTTACTACATGGGCGGTGTTGATAATTGGTTTGGTGCTAAGTTTGATAATACTACAACAATTGCTACCGACCAAAATTATGCATATCAAACACTTGCAACCAATATGCGAGGTTTTTATCAAAATATTAGAAACGGAAATAGTTTTGTTGTAATTAATAGTGAACTTAGAATGCCATTGTTTAAATACTTATCTAAACGTCCGATACGTTCTGATTTTGCTCAAAATTTTCAAGTGATTGTTTTTGGTGATGTAGGAACTGCCTGGACAGGCAAATCGCCTTATTCGGATGAAAATTCCTTGAATAAAACCATCATTGGTTCATCACAAACACCACTTATTATTACGTTAAATACCATACAAGATCCAATTGTGGGTGGTTATGGATGGGGGATGAGGAGTCGGTTGTTTGGCTATTTTGTTCGTTTAGATAGAGCTTGGGGAGTACAAGATGGTATAGTTTTAAAACCATTATGGCATATTTCGTTGAGTATGGATTTTTAAAAAATATTCAATTAGCTGTTTTTAGTAAATGGATGAAAGTCAAAAAAATATGAATATGGGAACTGTTTTTATTCTACTTTGTTTAGGTTTAATTGCTGGTGCTTTAAGTGGTTTGGTTGGTATTGGTGGAGGTGTGGTAATTGTACCTGCATTGATTTATTATTTGGGTTATACACAACATCAAGCACAAGGAACTGTGTTGTTTATGTTTTTATTGCCTATTGGAATACTTGGTGTGTTTAACTATTATCAAGCTGGACATGTTGAATGGAAAACAGCAGTAATTATGGGTAGTACCTTTGTTATTGGTAGTTATTTTGGTTCAAAGTTGTCAATATCAATAGACCAGTTGATGGTAAAAAAAATTTTTGGTATAATTATTTTGTTACTTTCCTTAAAAATGATTTTTGGTAAATAAATATGAATGCTCTTAAAACAAAAATACAGGAGCTTGCAAAACATTGTTTGCCCGAAATAGTTCAGTTGAGGCGCTATTTACATGCACATCCTGAGCTGTCGTTTGAAGAATACGAAACATCTAAATACATAGCTGCATACTTAACATCTTTAGGAATACCTTTTGAAACGGGTTTTGTTAAAACTGGAATTGTTGCAATTGTTGAAGGCAAAAATCCGCAAAAAAAAGTAGTTGCTTTGCGTGCCGATATGGATGCATTACCAATATTGGAATCTAATCAAGTTGTTTATAAATCACAAAACGAAGGAGTGATGCACGCTTGTGGGCATGATGTACATAGTGCATCATTGTTAGGTGTTGCCAAATTGTTGAATGAATTAAAAAATGAATTTGAAGGAACCGTAAAATTTATTTTTCAACCAGGTGAAGAAAAATTACCTGGCGGAGCTTCCTTGATGATTAAAGAAGGTGTGTTGGAAAATCCTAAACCTCATAGTATGTTTGGGCAACATGTGTTCCCGAGTATGGAAGCTGGTAAAGTTGGTTTTAGAAGCGGTATGTATATGGCAAGTACTGATGAGTTATATTTAACCATAAAAGGCAAGGGAGGGCATGCTGCAATGCCAGCAGATTATAACAATCCGCTATTGATAGCTTCGGAAGTTTTGTTGGCTTTAAATAAGGAATTTATGCATAAAGAAAATACTATTCCTACGGTATTAGCTTTTGGAAAAATTACTGGAAATGGAGCAACCAATGTAATACCTGATGTGGTTAATATTGAAGGAACATTTAGAACAATGAATGAAGCATGGCGTGCTGAAGCACATGCCAAGATGCAACAAATAGCCCAAAGTGTTGCTCAGCAGCATAAAGGCGATTGTGTATTTAAAATAGAACTAGGTTACCCTTTTTTAGTAAATGATGATAGTGTAACTACACGTGCACGTACAGCAGCAGAGGAGTTCTTAGGAACCGAAAATGTAGAGGAACTGCCTATGCGCATGACAGCCGAAGATTTTGCCTTTTTTTCGCAAAAAGTACCTGCTTGTTTTTATCGCTTAGGTACAGGCAATAAAGTAAAGGGAATTACAAGCGGTGTGCATACATCAACATTTGATATTGATGAGTCGGCTTTAGAAACAGGCGTTGGACTAATGACTTGGTTAACCTTAAATGAGTTAAAAGCCTAAAATAATAAACACTTCTAAAAAAAATCTTTATTAAAGTTGATAAGGTTCAGTTCTTTACTTGCTCTGGATACCGCAGTATAAAGCCATCTCAAATATTCGGTGTTTATCATTTCGTCAGTTAAATAACCTTGTTCTACAAATACACATGGCCATTGCCCCCCCTGTGCTTTATGGCAGGTTACAGCATAAGCAAATTTTACTTGTAACGCATTAAAAAAGGGATCTTCTTTTATTTTTTTTAAGCGTAATCGCCTATCTGCTACATCAGCATAATCTAGCGCTACCGATTCGTATAGCTTTTTATTTTCTGCTTGTGTTAATGCTGGAGATTCACTCATTATCGTATTTAAAAGCAGCCGTGTTTCCAATTCAGGCTCATCAGGATAGTCAATCATTTTCATACGTACATCAGCAAATCTAAAACCATGCATTTCCTGAATTTGACCAACACGCGTTACTTGAATAATATCTCCATTGGCTATAAATCCAGCTTTTGATTCTTCGGGCAACCAAAAATAATTGTTCTTCACCACCATCATATAATCGCCTGACGATAGCTCATCTTCTTGCCAACGAATACGTGCGCGTATTTGCTGATTATAAATGTTAGCTCGTTTGTTCGAACGGCAAATCACCATTACATCTTCAGCACCATAGGTGTTATAGGCTTTATTCAAAGCATCTTCAAGCTCTCCGCCTTCTATACGAATAATATCTTTAAACCCATTTAATTGAAAATGAGGTTTATCATTTTCACCGTTCTTTATCTGATTGCGTATTTCGGTTGCATTTGTAAGTATCCCTGATTTTTCGGTTTGACGCACAACCTCCGTCAGTTCATGCCAATCAATAGAAAAATAAAACGAAGCTTTCATGTATTCCACATCAAGCGCAGGACTTATGCTTAACCCTACTGGCGGAAGCTGAGCGGTATCCCCAATAAGTATCAGTTTACAATTATTGCCACTACTTACATACTCTATCAAATCTTCCAATAAACTACCATTCCCAAACATGCTACCATTGCTCAACCCTCCGCTGTTTGATATCATAGATGCTTCATCTACAATAAAAACAGTATCTGTATGTAAATTTTTTTGTAATTGAAAAAGTAAGCCCCCGTCAGCACCTGCTTTTTTAAAATATATTTTTTTATGAATGGTAAAGGCTTGTTGCTGTGTGTAGCTACTCAATACTTTCGCTGCACGTCCTGTTGGAGCTAATAGCAGTGTTTTGCCTTTTATTAAAGGCATGCTCTTTACAAGTGAACGTACAATGGTTGTTTTTCCAGTACCTGCATAGCCCTTTAAAATAAATAGTTTACTAGGGTCGTTTCCTAAAATAAAGTTTGCAAATTTTTGCAATAAAATACCTTGTCCGTTTGTTGTTTCAAATGGGAAGTTGCGCAATAAAATAGAATTGAACTCTTCTGGACTCATGGTATATGAATAAACGCCCTTTCGGCAAGCTTAGCGAAACAACGAATTTACGAAACTAAGTGCTATAGAAACTAAAAATGAAAAATTACTACAAAATATAGTTTCTTTTCGTAAATTCGTTATCATTAGTTTTATTATCTCCTCTTGAGAAAGCGGAAAAAGTACAATAATTAGTTTATTACTACTAAACCATGATTACTGAGTTAAATAATAAAATCGCACCTGTTATTGCAATGGTTGATGAAGCTTTTGATAAACAAAAAAGCCTTGCCTATCAATTAGTTGTTGCTATTGGTTTAGACGGAATAAAACTAGCTGTTAAAGACACACATGCCAATAAATTTATAGCCCTTGAAAATTACTGTTTCCAGGATGTTTACACCTTTGATAATGTACTTGATTTATTAAATATAATCACTAGTCAAAGTCAATTGCTAAAAAGTAAATACAAAACAGCTACGTGCTTACTGGCTAATAACCTCTCAACAATAGTGCCTTTGCCCCTTTTTGAAGAATCTAAAAAATTACTTTATTTGAAATTTAATACCAACCTAAATGCAGACGATGCTGTATTGGTTGATGATATAAAAAATTTGGAAGCCAAAAATGTATACGCATTTCACGAGCCTTTAAAATCGAAGTTAACGAGCTTGATGGGGAATATTACATTCCGACATAGTTCTTCGGTTTTGTTAGAAAGTATTCTTGCTCAAAACAAAAATCAAACTACTAAAAAAGTAGCAGTACATGTATACACTACTCATTTCGAAGTAGCTGTTATTGAAGGTAAAAATCTATTGTTTTACAACACTTTCAATTACCAAACACCCGAAGATTTTATTTATTACCTGCTTTTTGTGTATGAACAATTGCACTTAAATCCCGAAACCATAGAAGCCACATTTTTAGGTGAGATAGAGAAAAATTCAGAAATTTATACACTTACACAAAAGTATATTCGTACTGTAAAATTTGGCGAACGCTCTGATAATGCTGATTACAGCTATCAATTACAAACATTACCCAAGCATTTTTATTTTACTCTGTTCAATAATTATGTTTAATATGTAAGATTTAAGAACCAAGAATCAAGATTTAAGAACTAAACCCTAATAGCATACCAACTTACACACTAAAAAAATATGAGAATAATAGGTGGCACTTATAAAGGCAGAGTACTTCATCCTCCTAAAAATCTTCCAGTAAGGCCAACTACTGATTTTGCAAAAGAAAGCCTGTTTAATATACTCAACAATCATATTGATTTTGATGGGTTGAAAGTGTTGGATTTGTTTTGTGGAACAGGAAATATCACATTTGAATTTTTTTCACGAGGTAGTAATGATATAACAAGTGTTGATAGTAATTATCAATGTTGTGATTTTGTAAAAAAAACGGTTAATTCCTTGCAAATGACTAATGTAAAAACAATAAAATCTGATGTTTTTGTTTTTTTGAATAAGGCATTTGCCAAGTACGATCTTGTTTTTGCCGACCCTCCTTATGCCATGGAACCAGAAAAATTTGCACGTATTCCGCAGTTAGTGTTTGAAAAACAAATGCTTAATACAAACGGCTGGTTAATTGTTGAACATGGCCAAAATATAAATTTTACAACTCATCCATTTTTTACAGAACATCGCAAATATGGTAATGTAAATTTTTCTTTTTTTCGCATGCAAAATATAAATTGATTTTCTTTCCATATTTCGTCCCTCATGGATAATTTCATTAACTTAATAGTGTGAAAGATTCATCGAGAAAGTGGGCGAGACTTAAAATATTTTTTACAAATAAAATTTAAACAGTTTCTGAGCAATAAAAGTAAATTCTTCTGTACAATTCAAGTGAATAGCTTCTGTTTCAAATTACAGATATTAACACGAAGCTGTTCATTATAAGTATTTGCTATGTGTACTACAAATCCTTCATTCGCTATCTTCGTTCTTGGGTTACTAGTCAACCACAAATAAAATACCTAGCTAAAAACACTACTTTTTATGCTATTAGGTTGATTTTTAAATTGTTAGTTAATTGGCCGATGCGTGTTTATACATGTATTTTGCTGGTGTATCAGATTTTTTGATATTTTTGGTAAATACTTGATTTATAACCTTTTTTGAATTTTACCGTTAAACAATTCTGTAAAAATGTTTAATGTTGGTAGAATATAGATGCAACTTTTTTGATTTTTTAATAAAATTATAGTTTACAAGCGAATGAAAAAAAATTTACTAATTTTTATAGCACTTTTTATAATTGGTACATTGGTTAAAGCTCAAGTAACCAATATTGCTGTTTCCAATTTTTTTGCTGGAGCTAATGGATGTAACTTGTCCCCAACTCGTAACGTTTCTGTTGGTCTTGAAAATGTTGGAACAAATGATTTAAGTAATGTTCCTTTTAATCTATCCTATACAATTAATGGTGGGAGTGTAATAACCGACAACGTTGTTATACCGAGTTTTGTTTCGGGTCAAACTTTCACTTATACATTTACTGTTCAAGCAAACTTATCAGCGGCAGGTACTTATAATTTTATTTGTTATTCATCTAATTTGGTTGGTGATACAGATCAAAGCAATGATACAACTCTTTATGCTGTAACAAATAACAATTCTGTTGGTGGTATCGTCAGTGGTAATGATACTGTTTGTCAAGGTATTAATGGTGGTACTCTAACACTTAGTGGGCATACTGGTGCTGTTCAGTATTGGCAATCATCACTTAATGGTGTAACGTGGATTCCTGCAGGTAGTCCTGGGGCAACAACTTTTAATTACAGCAATCTTGGAGATACAACCTACTATCGTGCAATAGTAAAAAATGGTTCTTGCGCTATTGATTCATCTGCAAACGGAATTATTACAGTAACGCCAATTCCAATGTTAACAAGCGATTTGTCTACTGGGACTTGTAGTGGTAATCCTGGGCCAAGTAGTGGATTTAATTACATACCAACCAGTACTGTTCCTGGTTCAACCTTTACTTGGTCGCGCGATTCTGTTGCTCATATTACACCTGTTTCATCCTCTGGTGTTGGAAATATAAGTGAGTTGCTATTTAATGATACAACATGTTGGATAAATACATATTACACTATAGTTACTACTGCCAATGGTTGTACAAATAGTGGAGAAACCGTAACTGTGAGGGTAGATAGAGATCAGCCTGGTCCAGCAAGTGTTATTTCTGGAACTTTTGGTACAGAAGATAGTGTTTGTCAAAATACATATAATATTTTGTATTCAACTATTCCATTAAACACTGACACGACAGCTTGGTATCAGTGGTGGTATGATGGGAATGGTGCCAATCAAACTTCTTTTGGGCCTGCAACTCCTTTTACTGCAGGGTCTGCTACAGGACTGTATTTCTCTTCCTCTGCATCTTCTGGTAATCTTACTGTAAGAGCAGGAAACTATTGTGGTTATGGTGCATTTTCTCCTCCATTTCCTATTGATGTTGATACTGCTGCAATTGCTATAGCTGGTGGGCCAGATAGCACTTGTCAATCATTTACTCCCACACCTATATTATTATCGGGTGCCAGTGTTGGTGGGCCAGCCGGACTGGGAGGTACTTGGTCTGTTATAGTTGGTTCAGGAACATTTAATGATAGTATATCTACTACAATGCCTGATACTGTGCAATTTACACCAACACCTGGTTATGTAGGTCCTATTATATTACGCTTAACAACAGATAATCCAATGGGTGTTTGTGGTCCCGTTTCTTCAGACCGTTCTATCCGTATAGATACGTCTGCCATTGCTATCCCCGGAGGGCCTGATAATGCTTGCCAAACAGCTGTGCCCTCAGCAATACCTTTAAATGGTGCTAGTGTTGGTGGCCCCTTTGGTACTGATGCTTCTTGGTCTATATTTTTAGGGGGTGGTTCTCTTAGTTATACTGGACCTACAACAATGCCCGATACCGTAACGTATACTCCAGCACCTAACTTTGCAGGTGTTGTAACGTTGCACCTTACAACAAGCGATCCTGGTACAACTTGTGGCCCTGTTATCGCTAGTCGTATCATTAATATCGATTCTTTTGTGGTGGTTAATGCAGGTGCCGACACCACTATTTGTGCTGGTAGTAGTTATACCCTTGCAGCTACCCGTGGTGGCGGTGCTACAGCATCTACATGGACAACTACTGGCGATGGTACTTTCAACGATTCATCATTAGTAAACGCTATTTATACTCCAGGTGTTGCTGATACAGCAAACGGAACAGTTACTTTAATTATTACTACCGATGACCCTGCTGGTGCATGCTCATTTGCACTTGATTCAATGACAATTACCATTGAACCACAACCGTTGGTTAACGCAGGTGCTGATGATTCTATTTGTGCCGGAGATACTTATACACTCATTGGTTCATATGGTGGCAGCACTAGTTCTATTACTTGGACAACTTCTGGCGATGGTACCTTTAGCGATTCGTCTCAGGTGAGTGCTATATATACACCAGGTGTTAATGATACTACTAATGGTAGTGTGTATTTGATTATTACAACTAACGATCCTGTTGGCGTTTGTACCGCAGTAGTAGATACCATGTTGCTTACAATAACCACTCCGGCTGTAGTTTCTGCTGGTGCAGATACTTCGGTGTGTTTTGGTAGTAATTATACATTAGCTGGTACCATTGCTGGTACCACATCATCAATAACCTGGACTACAACTGGCGATGGTGTGTTTAGTGACTCATCGCTTGTGAATGCTATATATACACCAGGAGCAACAGATTTAGTGAATGGAAGCGTTACGCTTATCATAACAAGCAACGACCCAATTGGTCCTTGTAATCCAGCAATTGACTCTATGTTGTTAACAATTGATACGCTTCCTATTGTTAATGCAGGGTTAGATAATGTAATTTGTTCGGGTAGTTCATACACACTTGCAGGAGTAATTGCTGGTAGTGCAACTTCTGCCACTTGGAC
This sequence comes from Bacteroidia bacterium, assembly GCA_049651825.1. Lineage (GTDB taxonomy): Bacteria > Bacteroidota > Bacteroidia > 2-12-FULL-35-15 > 2-12-FULL-35-15 > 2-12-FULL-35-15. The sequence goes on along the minus strand of JBASCV010000164.1, from coordinate 224 downwards.
AACCTTGGGTGATGGTTCATTTAATACAGCAACGCTTTTAAATGCTGTTTATACACCAGGTGCAAATGATATTACCAATGGTACTGTTAATTTAGTTTTAACAACTAACGACCCTAATGGAGCTTGTACCGCAATTACCGATACGGTAGAACTCACCGTTTCTGCTCCACCAACTATTGTTGTTACCGATCCAGGTGCTGTTTGTCAGCCACTTACTGTAGATA
>JBASCV010000163.1:0-25059 GCA_049651825.1 Bacteroidia bacterium | reverse complement strand
GCTCATTGATATATTGAAAACTTTGAAAAAAAGTTTCCAACATATCAACAAGCCAAAAACAACAATAACAAAAATGTTTTTAATTTGTAAAGAAAATCACAGTCCGAAAATAGGGAGGGTTACAATGGATACTATGCTCCTGTTATTGAAATAGACACGACAAAAAACGAATGGAAACATTTTGAAATAGAATACCTTACTCCAGAAATAAGAAATAAGAATGATGTGTTTAAGTATTATATTTGGAAAAGGAGCAAAAGCTCTTTTGATATTGATAACATTAAGGTTGAATTGTTTGAACCCAAAAATGAAAATTTGTGATTAAAACCCGAATAATGAAACAATTTAATAAAATAACACTATCTGGAGTAACAATATTTATTGTTGCGCTTTTTGTTTTGTTTATTGATTTTAGTTTAGAAAATTACAAAAAAGAAAAGCGAGTTATTGAATGGGATGTTCACTCTTACTACGCTTATCTACCTGCATTTTTTATTTATGATGATATTAAACTCGAAAAAAGTGATTATAAATTTGGTAAAGATTACTATTTGTTTTGGCCAACAACAATACAAGATAATCGAAATGTTATAAAAACAAGCATGGGTTTATCTTTTTTATATGCCCCCTTCTTTTTTGTTGGTCACGGAATAGCATTGTTAACAGATTCTCCAGAAAGTGGTTTTTCGGAGCCATATAAATTGTTGTTGCTATTAAGTGCGGTTTTTTATTTAATTGTTGGGTTAGATTTTGTCAGAAAAATATTAGTAATACTTAACTTTTCGGACAAACAGATTGCTGTAACACTTTTTTTAATAGGCGTGGGCACAAACCTATTGTGTTATTCTTCAACCTGTGGAACAATGTCGCATGTTTATAGTTTTTGCTTGTTTGCGATGTTCATCTATTATTGCATAAAATGGTACGAATATCAATCTTTAAAAACGAGTTTAATGATTGGTTTTTTATTAGGCTTAATCTCACTTGTTCGACCAACAAATTCAATCATTGCGTTATTATTATTATTTTATGGTGTTAGTAGTTGGCAGGAAATGAAGGCGCGTATTGCGCACTTATGGTCAAATTTTAAATATGTTTTTGTTATTGTTATTTGTGCATTTGTAGTTTGGATTCCACAGTTGGTTTACTGGAAAACAATTACTGGACAGTTCTTTTACTTCTCTTATATAGGCGAGCGCTTTTATTTTAACGACCCCAAAATTATAGATGGCTTGTTTAGTTTTAGAAAAGGGTGGCTATTATACACACCTATCATGTTGTTTGCTTTGATTGGAATTATCTTTTTAAAAAACAATTTAAAAAAGCTACAACTGCCCACCCTTTTATTTGTAGTATTAAATATTTACATAGCTTTTTCTTGGTGGTGTTGGTGGTATGGTGGCTCTTTTGGTCAGCGTAGTATGGTAGAGTCGTATGCGCTGCTGGCAGTTCCACTTGCAGGCACAGTAAAAATTATGAGCGAAAAAAAACTAATTGCTCGTATTTGTTTTTATTCAACTCTTTTTCTTTTGGTTTGTTTAAATATATTTCAAACGTATCAGTTTGAAAATATGTCGCTACATTATGATGGAATGACAGCAACGTTATATTTTAAACAATTTGGAAAAGTGGATAGAGTTAAAGACTATGATTTGTACGTAAACTCACCCGACTATGAAAAAGAACTTTATCGAAATGGGAAGCCAGATCCAATTGTTGAGAATAATGGTAAAATTCAAGCAGATACTACAGCTCCAATACACAATTATTTTACTCAAAAAAAAGAATTGTGGCGTAAAACAATATTTTTAAAAGGATATAACAATTTGTTTGTTTGTGCAGAAGGTGAAAACAATAAAGATTTGTTTGCAAACAAAGAAATTGCGAGTACTTGGGAAACATACACATTAGTAATGTTTGAAAACAATCAATGCGCACTACTGTCATTTACAAACAATTTTTTATGTACTGAACTAAACAATAAAACAGAGCTTTCTAACACCCGCAATCAAGCCAATTCCTGGGAAACTTTTTCTATTGTATATGTAGATGATAAGTGTGTGGCTTTTAAAGCCTTTAATGGGAATTATATAACAGTAAATGAAGAAACTAAACGTTTATATGCTAATGCGAAAGAATTAGGCGAAAGAGAGAAATTTGAAATAATAAGTGCAATTAATCCTTAATAAAAGAAAGTTTCTCAACAGACACATCACCAAGATTTATTGTAATTGTATTATCCGCATTTAATTGCACATTTTCAAACTCCACATCGTCTCGCGTCATTGAGTATCTTGTAGCCGAGGCCATCCAATGATAAAAAGGAAAATTCCCTTTCAGTTCAAAAGTTCCATCAATTTTTGTAACCGTATGATATGATTTTGACCAATACTCATTCCATGCCAATATAACGCCTCCTTCAATTGGCTTTTCACTTTCATCCACCAACCGACCAACTATTTTACATAATTTGTGTTGAGAGTAATTATAGTAGTTGTCAAAGCACTTACAATTCTCCTTTTTTGTATTAGGATTAAATATTTTAAAAATTTCAGCAACGGGCTTTGCTGTCCCTTCAATTGGAATATTGGGTTTTGTAGTATGCGTTTCATTTTTCCAATTCATAATCCCCATAAAGTTTGCATGAAAATTGTGCCACTCTACATCCTTATATTGCCACCAAGAATAACCAATTGCGCCACAATCAAAAGCTTGTTTTATGGTTTTGTTTGCAAATTGTTTTTGTGTTTCATAACTAACGGAGTCATTATCTGCAGGAATAGCTGTTTCACCAATTATCCACGGTTTATTAACATACTTTCCGTACCAATATATTTCATTTCTTACCTGATCGGGTTCGTATTCATAGGGGTGATATGAAATAAAATCAATATCCAACATGTTGGGGTCCCACTCAAAAACTTCTCTAATACCTGTTAAACCAATTGTTACCAAATGATTGGGTGCAACAGAACGCACGGTTTTTCTCCATTGCTTAATTCTTTTATATACAAAATCTTTGTCTCTTTCTATTGGATCAAAATACAATGGTTCGTTAAACAAATCAAATGCTAAAATGGAAGTATCGTTTCTAAAATAGTAGGCAAATTTTTTCAAATGATCTTCCGTTGCTTTTACATCAATAGCATTACGAGTCAAAAAAATTGTTTTTAAGCCCGCAGCGTTAATAATCGATGATAATTCGGCCAAAGCCCCAAAGTATTTTTTATAGTTTTCATCATTATTTAATTCAAGGGAAGCGTTTTTATACGATGTTGTATTTGCCCGAACGGATAATTCTCCCGTTTTAGGGTCGTCAATCAACTCTTCGGTAGCCCCAACAATGCGTATTGAATTAAATCCCAACTCTTTGATGTAATCCATATCAGCTTTGAGCTGCATTAAACATGAATCTTTAGTGCGATATCTATACTTAGGACTCTGTTTATAAACCGAACTTGATGTTGGCCAATATTCATCATTATCGGTCATTAAATCTACTAGATAATTAATGGTTATCGGGTAAAAGGGGCGATTATTTATGTTAAATTTTCCATCTTTTATTGAAACAAATTTGGATGAGGGGTATAAATCGGATGGTTTTGTACTGGGCTGTTCATTTGCTAAAAAATAAAAAGTAGCACCCAAACAAAGCATCAGAAAAACAATAATGTATCTTTTCATTGCGCTGTAAAACAAATTAGTACAATAATCAGCTAAAAATAACGTTTATATCCGAATTTGTGTAAACAAAGCTAATGATATTCTCTATTTGTTTTACATCAAAAGTTTAGATTGATTTTTTATATTTACATATTGCATAAATACAAACAAGCTTAAAGGCAATATATGAAGCCCCTTTTTACCGAGAAAACTCACCAAAATATCTATCTTTTTGCAATTATAACCCTTGTGGTGGGCATGCCGTTATCAAAATTTTTGATGAGTATTTCTCAGCTTCTTTTGGCATCTAATTGGTTATTGGAAGGCAATGTAAAAAATAAATTTATAGCCTTTTACAAAAACAAAACAGCGCTTGTTTTAAGTTCTGTTTTATTAATGCATTTTATTGGTACATTTTATTCTGATGACTACAGTTATGCATTTAAAGATATGCGAATAAAGCTCCCTTTATTTGTTTTGCCATTGATTATTTCCACATCAAAGCCATTAACCCTTAAATGGTTTAATATTGTTTTAAAGCTATTTGTTGGAGCAATTATTGTTGGTACTTGTATCAGCATGTTAATACTATTGGACATTTATCACAGACCAATGAACGATATACGAGCTGTTTCAATATTTATTTCCCACATACGATTTGCTTTATTGATTTGTGTTGCTGTTTTTATTTGTGCTAATTTTTTCATACAGGAAGAACAAACTAAACACAAGCTACTGTGGGGAACAATTATACTTTGGCTCGGTGTTTTTTTAATTATTATAGAATCGATAACAGGTTTATTTGCACTATTTGTTGCAAGCGCAGTTCTTTTAATGCGTTATGTTTTTAAATCAAAAAATATTCCATTAAAAATATCTTCTATTGTTTTTTTTATACTAGTTGTTGGTGCTATAGGATATTATATAAATACAATAGCTAACGAAAATAAGCCAAAACAAAAACTTGATTTTAAATCACTTAAAACACATACCGCACTGGGTAATTTATATGAACACGATACCCTTTCACAAGTAACGGAAAACGGGCATCTGTTGTGGGCTAATTATTCAATAGAAGAGCTTAGAGAAGCTTGGAATAAAAGAGGAAAAATTAACATTGATAGCAACGATGCAAAGGGGAATAAAATATATTTTACCTTATTTCGCTTTTTAACTTCGAAAGGATTAAATAAAGATGCTGTAGGAGTAAATCAACTTAATGAAGATGAAATAAAAGCAATAGAAAATGGAGTCACCAATGTAAACTATCCCAATTTAAGTAGTTTACGAGGACGTATTTACGAAACGCTTTGGGAAATAGATGTGTATAGAAAAACCGGACAAGCAAGCGGCCACTCACTAACACAACGTTTCGAATATTGGAAAGCAGCAGTTGCCATAATAAAAGAGAATATATTTATAGGCGTTGGCACAGGAGATTTGCCTAAAGCCTTTGAAAATCAATATATAAAAAGCAGGTCTTCGCTTGAAGAAAAATCAAGATTACGTTCGCACAATCAGTACCTATCTATTGCTGTTGGGTTTGGTTTAATTGGCTTGTTATGGTTTATATACAGCCTTATTTTCCCGTTGTTGAAAAGCCCGAATTCAAAAAACATTATTTATTTAGGTTTCTTTGTTGTTGCTCTTGTGTCTTTTTTTACAGAAGATACGCTTGAAACACAAGCTGGCGTTACTTTTTATGCATTCTTAAATAGTTACCTATTATTTGCTAAACTCAACGAATAACATTAAATCATAAAACTATTTTTATAAAGCGGCATTCAATTGATATAAAACAGGTTTGCTTGGCGAAGCATCGTTTTCAAAACTGGCTATTTGAAGGTTAAGCAAATAACTTCCATCAAACACATTGTTGGGTACATAAATCATTTCAGTAATTGTTCGGTTCAATTTAGTATTATATGGATATTGCCAAAATGTGTGATGCGAAGCTAATTTGCCGCCATCCACTTCTTTATCAACCGATGGTAAATCAATTAAAATGTGATCAATGCCCAAAGCATCAATCAATTGTGTTGCTTCGGCTTCTAAGTACGGTGGATTGGTATTAGAATATTGTTTGTTTATTTTTGAAATACTATTGTCTAGTGTACGTATAACAATTGCTTCAGGGTGTTTATCTTGAATGCAATTTTGAATCATTTTTTTTGTAATTACCAAATCACCTTCTTTTGTTTCTTCGGGAAGTACGGTAATAAGCTCAGCAATAAAGAAAAACGTTTTTAAGCATTGGTTAATGCTATAGTTCTCCTTACTAATATGGCCAACACACTCTGTATGTGTGCCATTACCATGCGGGTTAAAAAAAACATTTCTAAAATTTACAGAACCACCCTGATTAACATCCCCAATCCAATTGCCCATTCTAACGGGTTCTATTTTTACAGGTGAACTGTACCAAGCATTTACATTGTTTTCGCCAGCCCTTAGCGGTATTGATATATCAATAGGTTTTCCAAAATCTACGTTATAACTTTTGCCTTTGTGTGTAATTTTCGAAATCATGATTTTAGTAATTTTTTATAATATTGGTTATTTATCCAATAAAAACAAGGTGCTCGCAATGCGGTCGGCAAATAGTTTTCCTTTGTCGGTTAAAAATAAAGTGTTTTTTTCTTTATACATATCGCCTCGCTCAATGAAAGTCTGCGACTCAGATAAACAATGGTACATATAATCAGTACCGATATTGTTTTTTATGTATTCTAAATCCGCACCCCACATGGTTCGCAACGATGTAAGTATGTAATCGTTATAGGTTTCGGTAGTTGATAGTATTTCTTTTTCAAAATACATGTCGCCATTTTCTAAACGTTGAATATATAACGCATTGTTTGAAATATTCCATTGCCTACTTTTTCCATCGTACGAATGTGCTGATGGTCCTAAGCCTAAGTAATGTTGCTTTTTCCAGTAGTTGCTGTTGTGTTTTGAAAAATAATTATCCTTACAAAAATTGGAAATTTCATACTGCACAAAATTATTTTTTTTCATTTCCTCTAACATAATTTCAAACTGGTCGGCACTTTTGTTTTCGTCAATGTGTTTCATTTTCCCTTCTTTCACAAAATGTGCAAACGCTGTTTTTTCTTCAATTGTAAGGCAGTACGAAGAAATGTGTTTAACCTCTAAGTTAAATGCTTGTTGTAAATTGTGTTTCCACCTTTCGTTAGTAAGTGTTGGTATACCATAAATTAAATCTATTGTAATATTTTCAAACCCCATGTCTTGTGAAGCTTTTACGGCAGTCAATGCTTCTTGTGTATTATGAGCTCGGTTCATTAATTTTAAATCTTCGTCAAAAAAACTTTGAATACCAATGCTGAATCGGTTAATGGGTGTGTTTTTTAGCTCTTTAATTTTTTTTATAGTAAGGTCGTCAGGGTTTGCTTCTAGTGTTATTTCAACATCGTTGCTAACGTCAAACGCGGTATACAGTTTATCAACAATACCCATTAACTCGGTTTGCGATAAAATGGACGGAGTTCCACCACCAAAATAAATAGTATTTATTTTGGCATTCTCTGTATCTGAGAAATAATTTTTTTGGAGCTCAATCTCTTTTTTTAATGCACTTAAGATCGAATCTTTATTTTTTAATGATGTAGAAAAATGAAAATCACAGTAATGACAAGCTTGTTTGCAAAATGGGATATGTATGTAAATGCCAGCCATTCTATAGATTTTAGATGTTGGATTTTAGATGCTGGATAATTAGATTTTGCATTTGTCTAACATCTAATTATCCAATATCTAACATCCGTTTATTTATTCAACACAATTCTAAATGTTGTTCCTTTGTCGATTTCTGAATTTTTTACAAATATTTTTCCGGAGTGATAATTTTCAACAATGCGCTTTGTAAGCGAAAGCCCTAAGCCCCAACCTCTTTTTTTAGTAGTATATCCGGGTTCAAAAATAGTTTTATATTTTGATTTAGGCATGCCTTTTCCTGTATCTGTAATATCTATATAAACAAATTGTGTTTGGTCGGATATTGTTATTTTAATTGTTCCATTTCCATTCATTGCATCAACAGCATTACGAATTAAGTTTTCGATTACCCATTCAAAAAGAGGAACATTCATAAGTGCAACAACTGATGCATCACTCAATGAATCTATTGTAAATAGAACGTTTTTAGAGGTTCTTAACTTCATATAACTCACGCCATCGTTAAGCACTTTTAAAACATCTTGTTTTTCGAGTACCGGAACAGAGCCTATTTTAGAGAAGCGTTCTGTAATGGTTTCCAAGCGCTTGATGTCTTTTTCTATTTCTATTGCCGTTTCCTGTGGCAATCCCTGTGTTTTTAAATATTCGAGCCAAGCAATTAGTGATGATAGGGGAGTACCCAACTGATGTGCTGTTTCTTTGGCCATACCTACCCATACTTGATTTTGTTCCACTTTACGTGCTGTACTAAATAACAAATAGGCTATAAATAGAAACAATCCAACAATACCAAACATCACAAAAGGATAGTATTTTAGCTGTGTAAGGAGGGTTGATTCTTGATAAAAAATATAGCTTTTACTAGCATCGCCAAATTCTACTTCAATAGGTTTGTTTTGCGAAGCCATCATTGCAATGTTGTTTTGTAGAAAAACAGTATCATTCAGTTTTGTTGAATCAATGTTTCCTGTGGCTATAATGTTTCGTTTTGTGGAATCGGTATAAATTACAGGTACAGATGCAGAGTTTACCGCTACTTCTGATATAAAAGAACGCACCAAATCGTCTAGCACAATTTTTAATTCCGAAAACAATTTAGAGTCTTGATAATACAAATAGTTCTTTTGTCCTCTGTAAATGGTTATTTCTATTGGTTCCTGCACGGTACGCATGTATTCCATTTGCTCGCGCAAATAATTAGGGTCTTTTTCTTTTTCAGGGTCTAAATTTCTAGAAGTTATTGGCTCTCCTTTTTCATTTACTAAAATAACTGGTACGGTTGTATTATCAGAAACCACCTTTAATACAAAACTGTAATCAGTTAAATCTTTTGAAAGCTGTTTGGTTGCTTCGGCCCACAGCTCAACCTTTTTGCGTTCTTCGGTTTTTATTTTATTGAAAAGTTCGTTTGTGTATTTAACAAGGTTGGCTTTTTTTTGCACTGCATCGGCCCACAACTTTACTTTTCTGCGTTCTTCTTGCGCAATATTATTTACAAGAATATTGGTGTACCACAATGTAGCCGCAACAATTACAATTGCTGCAACAAACAATGAAATTTTCCACTTTTGTTTTTTCGAATAAATATTCACGTTGTTGTGGCGCTACTTCTTTTGATATTGTAAATAACTAAATTAGCTTTAAATCAACTTTTTTATTATTGACTTTCGCACTGTCTTTGATAAGCACATACTGACCGCGCGAAGTCATATACTGAGCTTATCGAAACATGTGTGGGTTGGTTTTAAAGCAATTGCACTGTATTTTTTAATTCAGATAGTAAATGTACAGCTTTTCTCCAACCATTTAAAAATCTTCTTCTTCTTTTCTTTTTGGCTTTTTAAGTTCTTTTTTTTCTTCTTTTTTCGGCTCTTGTTCTTCCCATTTAATTGTTATTTTTTTGTCTTCAAGTGCTTTGTTTGGTTTGTTTTTGTTGAGTGATGAGTCTTTTTTAAATAAACCAAACTCTTCATTTAATATTTTTTTGAGACTTTGTTTTTCTACTTTTAAGTTTTGTTTTATATTTTGTACAGCACCTTTTGTATCGTATTTAATTATTGGTTTGTCAACGGTTCCTGTCATTAATAAAAACAAGTTTGTTCTCCCTAATCCATCATCAGCAATTTCTCCAAATTCGGTGTTTTGTTCTTTCGGTTTTTTTATTTTTTTAGCGAGTAATTCATTCAACGATAATTTTATGCGGTAATTTATTTCATTTTCAAAAGAGTGTGTTCCTGATGCAAACACATTCATGGCATTTGATTTTATTTCCATTACAGGCATTGCCACCATTTTGTTTTTTACCTCTAATTGATTATGAAGTGTTGAAAAACGAATATTTTCAAGATCTTTCAAATCAATAAATCGCGATAAACTTTTCATTGATTCAACATTATTCAACTCTCCGTTTTCTATGGTCATATCAATGCCAGCATAAAGCTTATCTAAATCTACGTTCAGCTCTGGAGTATATATGGAAGCGTATTGAATTTTAGCACTTACCTTGCCTTTTACATTTTTATCGGTTATATAATCTTGTTCAAAATTTTCGAAAGCCACAAAAAATCGCGTAATATCTATTTTTTGTAAATCGGCAAAGCAACTAACCAAAATGGCTGTGGAGTCTGTAGCATCTACTAATCCACTTGTTATAATTTTACCTCCCATGGTATTAAATGCAAGTGAATCAACCGAAAGTTTTTTGTTTTTTAATGTTACGAGTCCTTTTATGTTTGAGGCGTTAAACTTTCTGAATACAAGCTCTTCTATTTCACTATTAAAAACCACATTAATGTGCTCTGAAAACTTCAGTTTATAGTCGCTTTCAGCCTTAGTTGATGTTTCTTTGTTTTCAACAAGTTCGTTTAAATTTAGTTTTTTTGATTTTAGTGTAGAAACAATGGTAACATCATCGCTTTCATTCATAACAAATCCAACAATGTTTTTTAGCTCACCTTTTAGCTCAAAATCACTATCAGATGCATTTCCGCTAAATTTATTAATTATTAAATCATTATTATCAAAAGTAAAGTCGCCATTGAGTTTATTAAAATCAAGTGGGTTGTTTTTAATTTTAACAGAAGTGTTTTCCAAATGAAGTGTTCCGCTTGTTCGAATGTTTCTATAGTTTTTGTCGTTAAACTCATCTGGTTTGCCGCTAAAAAAAGCGTCAACAATAATATTTCCGTTAATACTTTCCAACGTATCTATTGCAATAAAATCATTTAATTTTTCGAGTGCAATTTCTCCCTTTATTTTTGCCGAAATTATTGGATTGTCAATGTTTTTTATAGATAATTGTCCAGAAATGTGTCCGGTACTACCCACTTTTGCATCAAACGATTTTAATTGTAAAAAGGAAGAATCGCCAACAATAGTATTTCCACTATAATAAGCCCCTTCTAAATTCACTTGATGTAGTTGTATGTTGTTTTTTACATGACTTATTTCTGCATTTTTTATACCAAAATCGGCTTTTATTTGTGGTGTTTTGTATTTAGAAACAACGCCTTCAACAATAGCATTAAAATAAAACTCTCCCTTACTTTCGTAATCATTTATTCTGTTTTTATATTCATTTGGTATTAATGATAATACCGATTGTATGTTCATGTTTTTTCCTTTTACTCCAATATTTACTATTGATTCGTTATTCGAATTAATTACAGTGCCAGCTGCTTCAAACAGTAAATCTTCTATTTTTATTTTTCCACTTTTTAGCTTATATGAATCGGTTGTGTTATCAATATTCACAGCCATATCAAGTTCAATCGCTTTGTTGCTTAAATACGATACGTTGTTTAATTGAAAATCACTCACCAATAACTTGCTTTGTGTTTGCATAGTATATTTTTCGCTCGAAAATTTACCAGAACTGTTGCTTGTATTAATCAAAATAGCGATTAGTTGATTCGTTTTTTTATTTTTATACACAAGCCTTACCTCATTAAGCTCAAGCATTTTAAGGTTAAATGCAAATGCATTATTCGTAGTTGTATCGGGTGTTGTTTTCCAGAAATGATAGTTATCGTTTCCTTTTTTATCAATGACTATTTGTATGTCAACACGATTGGCTTCAATTTTTTTTATTTCATATTTCTTTTTGAAAACATCAACAATGTTGAATTGAAACGATATGTTGCCAGCACTAAAAAGCGTATCTTTTTTCTTTTTTTCAGCTACTTCTAATGCCTTAATGTTTTTAAATTCAACGGATGCGTAGGGAAAGTTTTTAATTACGGTAAAATCAATATCCTTACCATTAACAATTACTTGCGTATTTAGTTGTTTGTTTAACTCAGCAACAATAACGTCTTTTACTTCGTTTTGGTAATAATATCCAATAACAAAAGTTCCTGTAAGCACTAAAAAAAACAATGAAAAAACAATAACAATAACCTTTAGCAGAAAGCGTGCCCACAAAGGCGATTTTTTTTCGGGAATAGGCGCTAAAGGAGTATTAACTTCGTTATTCATCACAAATTAAATTTACACTTCAAAGTTTATAAAAAGAAAGCCTTTTTATATAGCATAAAGCGCATTGTTATCAATAACGAATAGTGAATAAGTTTAGTGTTGAAAAGGAAATAAAATAGTAGTTTTTTGCTCAAGCAATTGCGAAGAGCAAAAAACTACAAGAAATAAATTAAATGTTAAAAAATTGATTAAGAAGCGCTAATCATTTTAAGCATACCCACTTCCGCTTCACTTAAAAAGCGCCAGCGACCACGCGGCAAATCTTTTTTGGTTAATGGGCCAAACATTACCCTATCTAGTTTACGAACGTTGTAACCCAACGATTCAAAAATTCTACGCACAATACGGTTTTTACCCGAATGCAATTCAACGCCCACCTGTGTTTTATCCACACCATTGGCAACATATGCTATTTCATCAACTTTTATTGGACCATCTTCTAGTTCTACGCCATCCGCAATTTTGTCCAAATCACTCTTTTTCAGTGGTTTATCTAGTTCTACGTGGTATATTTTACGCACGCCATAACTTGGGTGGGTCATTTTTTTTGTTAATTCTCCATCGTTGGTAAACATCAACAAGCCTGTTGTTGCTCTATCCAAGCGGCCAACGGGGTAAATTCTTTCTTTACAAGCACCTTGTATCAATTCCAACACGGTTCTGCGCTCTTGAGGGTCGTCAACGGTTGTAATGTAATCCTTGGGTTTATTTAAAATTAAATACACCAAACGCTCTTTTTTAAGGGTTTGACCACCATATTTAATAATGTCGGTTGGCTTTATTTTGAAGCCCATTTCGGTAATTACCTTACCGTTTACCTGAACAACGCCCGTAGCAATCAATTGATCGGCCTCTCTGCGCGAACAGATGCCTGCATTGGCAATGTATTTGTTTAAGCGCATTAAACCATCAGATTCTTTTGATTTGTTGGCGCCTTTTTTGCTTGGTTTTTTACCAAACGTTTTAAATCCTTTGCTCTCATTATCAGCATCTCTACCAATAAAATCACTTTCATCTAAATCATACGGATTTGCCTCTTTAACCTTGGTTTTAAAACCAGATTTTTTACCAAACTCTTTTTTAGCAAAAGGCTTGTTTTTACCGTTAAAATCAAACGGTTTCTTTTTATCCTTATCCCAATTACTTTTTTTAAATTGAGGCTTTGATGATTTTGAACGCTCTTCATCACCACCAGAAGTGTTTCTACTTTTTGTTGTACCAAATTCTGATGGGCGAGAATCATCACGAAAACGTTCAAAAGCTGGCTTTTGTTCTTTTTTAACCCTTTTTTTTACGGCATCCTCATCACTGCTCGAAACAGATTTCCCTTCGCGCTTGCCGCTTTCCCATTTTTTAGAGTTATTGCCACTTTTGTCCTTTGGTGAACCAAATGATTTTTTAGGTCTAGTGTTTTTATCTCCGCTGCGTTTGATTTCTCTTGACATGTTATGTTTTTTTGCAAAGGTACGAAAACAATGCGGAATGTGATGGATTAATAACTTGACAACCATTATAACAAAATTTATCTGGTGCTATTTTACATAGGGTTTCTGTTTAAATTTCATTCAATTTTATTTTACAAGTAGTACCTACACTCCTTTCTTTATGTTTGAGGCAGATAGAATGAACCTTGTGCGCTGACATTTAGAGCCTGTTGAGAATGACGACACGAGGCTGTAACATTTTTTACAAATAGAATTTAAGCAGTTTTATAGTTGGTTGCACATGCTACTATAAGTGTAACAAAATTTACTTAGCAATAACACCTCAAAAGCCACCAAATTTAACCCTCAAACGCCTAATAAACAGCCCACTACAAAAATAAATTGCATAAAACACCCCTAATATTTTTGTTTATCCATTAAAATACTATCTTTGCAACCCTTAAAACTGAATTGTTGAATTAATTACTTGATTTTAAATATATTATAAACATGACAAAAGCAGACATTATTAACGACATCGCTGAAAAAACAGGGATTGAGAAAATGGTAGTTCAGGCAAGTGTAGAGGCATTCATGAAATCTGTTAAAGATTCAATGGGTAAAGGCGAAAACGTGTATTTAAGAGGTTTTGGAAGTTTCATCGTAAAAAAACGCGCTGAAAAAACGGGAAGAAACATCTCTAAAAACACTACAATCATTATTCCGGCTCATTACATTCCGGCATTTAAACCAGCTAAAACATTTACTGAAGAAGTAAAAACAACGGTTAAAAAAGTAGCATCTGTATAGTAACCGTTTAAGTGGTATAAATAGCACGTTTACTATTTACGCCTATTACTAATTGAGTAAAATAATGAAATCTGTAAACAACAAACAAGTAATTGCTATTGCAGGTGTAGTTATTATTATCGTTCTTTTATTATTTGCAAACACCAAACTCCCTAAAAAACAGGATGTTGCACAAAATGCTGAGCACAGTGGCCATAATGAAAGTGCCCACAGTGGAATAAGTGCAATTGTTGAAAGTGCAAAAAAAACACTCACTAACGACCAAAACAAACGGATACAACAGTTAGAAAAAAACGTAGCTTCGGCTAACGATAAAAAAAGTGCTTTTGAGCTAATTATCAACACCTTAGATACCATGCGCCAGCCGATATTGGCAGCGTTTTTTATGGAAAAAGCAGCTGAAACATCGTCAACAGAACAAAATTGGGAAGAGGCAGGAAACAGATATTATGTTTCAACCCGTTTTTTGCCCGAAAATGATAAAGCAGCCGTGTATCAACAAGCAATGGTTTGTTTTGAAAACGTGTTGAAAATCAATCCGTTAAACACAGAAACAAAAATTAATTTGGCTTCGTGTTACGTTGAAGGAAGTTCCGACCCAATGAAAGGCATTACCATGCTAAGGGAAATTGAAAAAACAGATTCTAATAATGTAAATCTGCAACTTAATTTTGCTTTTTTTTCAGAAAAGTCGGGGCAGTGGGATAAAGCCATCGCACGATTTAATAAGGTGCTAAAAATTCAGCCCGATTTTATTGAAGCATACCTTCATCTTGCTGATGCTTACGAACGAAAAGGAGATAAAAAATCAACCATCGAAAGCTTAAAAAAATATGTGAGTTTGGTTGATGATGTTACAATTAAAACAGAGGTACAAAGCTATATAAACGAATTATCGCTTGAGAGTGCTCAAGCGAAATAAAAAAACAGTAAAAAATTTAAAAACTATTTATTATGCCAAGCGGAAAAAAAAGAAAAAGACATAAAATGGCTACCCACAAACGTAAAAAACGTTTGAGAAAAAACAGACATAAGAAAAAATAGTAACAGCCTAGCCTGTTATGGTTTTTAAGGTGCACTAAATTGTTATCGTTTACATAACAACAGAACAGCGTATAAATACGCTGTTCTGTTTACCTATGCACGCATGTTTGTTCGTTTTTCGATACCCTCGAAAAAACTTCAGCATTTCATAAAAAATGAGTGTTTCCATGCTTTGTAAAACAAAGTAGTGGGAAAATTGTATTTACTTAAAAAACTTGAGAGTGAACAACGAATTAATTATTGATTCAACACCCTCCGAAGTTGTTATTGCTTTATTAAGCGACAAACGCCTTGTAGAGCTCAACAAAGAAAAAAGAAACAATAATTTCTCTGTTGGCGATATCTATTTAGGACGTGTAAAAAAAGTGATGCCTGGCCTCAACGCTGCGTTTGTTGATGTTGGCTACGAAAAAGATGCTTTTTTGCATTATTTGGATTTAGGCCCTCAGGCTGCATCCTTCAATAAATATACACAGCTTACACAAAGCGGAAAACAACCGAGCGGAGATTTAGGCTCCTTTAAACTGGAGAAAGAAATACCCAAAGACGGTAAAATTGGCAATGTTATCAATGCTAATCAGCAAATATTGATACAAATTGCCAAAGAGCCTATTTCAACAAAAGGCCCACGTATTACTACTGAAATTTCGTTGGCTGGCCGTTACATTGTACTTATTCCATTTGCAGATAAAATTTCGGTATCGCAAAAAATAAAAACAACTGACGAAAAAAATAGGCTAAAACAGCTAATGGCGAGCATTAAACCCAAAAATTTTGGAGTAATTGTTCGTACCGTGGCCGAAGGAAAAAGCGTTGCCGAATTAGATGCCGATTTAAACGACCTGATGAGCAAGTGGAACAAGTGTTTTGAAGCATTAAAAACGGCTGTTCCTCCGCAAAAAGTATTGGGCGAAATTGATCGTACCTCTGCAATTCTTCGCGATTTATTAAACTCTAGCTTTAACAGCATTCATATTAACGAAGAAAAACTCTATGAAGAAACGAAGAACTACCTTTCTTCAATAGCGCCCGATAAAGAAAAAATACTTCGTTTATACAAAGGTACTGTGCCTATTTTCGACAACTTTGGTGTCGACCGTCAAATAAAAGCATTGTTTGGTAAAACGGTAACCATGAAAAGTGGTGGTTATTTAATTATTGAACATACCGAGGCCTTACATGTTATTGACGTAAACTCTGGCAACAGAGCAAAATCGGATAACAATCAGGAGGCAAACGCATTAGAAGTAAACCTTGAAGCAGCCGTGGAAGTTGCTCGCCAATTGCGCTTGCGCGATATGGGAGGTATTATTGTTATTGATTTTATCGACCTTCATTCGGCAGATAATCGTAAGCTATTGTACGAAAGAATGCGCGATGAAATGGCTAAAGATCGTGCCAAACACAATATTTTACCCCCAAGTAAATTTGGTTTGATTCAAATTACGCGTCAACGTGTTCGCCCTGAGATGAACATTGTTACCGTTGAAAAATGCCCTACATGTGGCGGTAGTGGCGAAATTCAAGCAAGCATTGTGTTGATGGATCAAATTGAAAACAACCTACGTTACATACTAAAAGAGCAAAACGAATCGGGTGTAACACTTTGTGTACACCCCTATTTAGAAGCATACATTACAAAAGGATTCTTTTGGAGCTCATTGCGTAGCAAATGGAGCCGTAAGTATGGCAAAAAAATAAATGTACGTGCCGTTACATCGTATCACTTTTTAGAATATCATTTTTTTAATAAAAATGAAGATGAAATAAAGGTGTAAAGCACCTGTTTTTACATAACAAAACACGCTCCGTCAAAAATGATTGAGCGTGTTTTTTGTTTTTGGGTTTTGTGTTCACGGTTTTTCAAATGGTAAGCCGTTTGCTAGCACCAGCGTTTGTAAATTTTACAACTGTTTTTATGCGCACTATCTGTTCACTTATGCAAAATTAGTGCTATTGTTAATTTTGTTTTCATTTGTTATGGGTTAAATTTTTCAAATGAATGTCCGTTAAACTTGAAAGCACCATGTTCTTCAGTGCCAAGCCAAATGTCACCTTTATTGTCTTTGTAAAGATAAAAAATGGGAACGTTTTTACCGTCAACTCGGATTGGGTAGTGTTCTATTTTTTCGCCTTCAACTTTCCATACACCATTTAAGTAAATAGCAATCCAAAGGTTGTTGTTGTCATCTCTTATGATAGATAAATACTCATTCAAATCGCCATCTTTTTTGCCGTCTAAGCAGCCAATGCTTTTTATTCGGTCGTAAAATATTGTACTGTCCTTGTGGTTTTTTGGTGAAGATGGTTTGTTGTATATGGCATATTTATATTCAGTGTTGAACCAAAAATATCCGTCTTTATCTTCCATAATTGAGCGAACACCATTCGCTGGACCACTATGCATTTCATTGACATCTGATTCTGAAATCCAATCAAACGTTTTTCCATTGTACCTGAATGCTCCCATCAATGCCGTTCCAAACCAAATATTCCCTTTGCTATCTTTATAAATGCAATATATCCCATACGGGTCAAATACATCCGGATGATTAGATAGGAATTCTTCGCCAATTTTACTTTTAGGAAGTGCAAGATTTATTAACGATTTTCCATCATAGCGACTCACATGACCATGTTTTGTACTTTTAAACCACAAGTCGTTAGGTTGTAAACTCCAATATGACATTGATTGAAGAGTTACTGAAATTAAAACAAATTGCTTTCCATCATACTTGCACAAACCAGCTCTTGTATTTATAAATACATTACCCTGTTTATCTTCTTTTATTTCTTCAATTCTGTTGTCGGGCAAGCCATGTTTGGTTGTAAAATGAATGATTGCCTTTCCGTTATATTTATAAAGTCCGTCTTGCCAACTGCCAAACCAATAGTTATTTTTCTTGTCTTGATAAATAACCATAATGTTGTTGCTGAGTTGGTTTACTGTATCACCAATGTTTATAGCATCTTCAATGCTTGATTTAATGTTTTTATTCGTTTTTACTGTTTCATAACACGAGCTAAAAAACAAATTAAAACACAAAAGAAGTATAGTCATAATTTTCATCTCAATTCTTAGTATCTGTTTAAATTTCATTCAAATTATTTACAGTTAATCCTTCGCTCATTTCTCGGTGGTTCCACTATCTCACCACAGGTTCCCTCGAAAAGCCCATAGCGCTAAGTCATTTCGAGCCTGTCGAGAAAATGGGGAGGCTTTATAACACTTTTTGCAAACAAAATTTAAACAGTTTCTTATTTATTTCAATCAAAACATTCTGTCAAATCCATTTCCAGTAAACTTATAAACACCTCTATCTCCTGAAGCAAAAAGTAAATTACCACTTCTATCTTCAAAAATGTCCCATATATGTTGTGTATTCAACGTTGTATCTAACTTAAAGTTTTTCAATTCTTTTCCGTCAAACTTCCATGCGCCAGTATCACGGTCACCAAACCAAATATTTCCTTTTGAATCTTCTTTTATGGCGAAAACGTGCATTAGCGTTCCTTCGGCCGACTTAACACGGAAAATATCACCTTTAAAAACATTATACTTTTCAGAAAAATGAATCATTGCTCCTTTTTCTTTTAATTGTACACCAATCCCATTGTTGCCTATCCATAATCTGCCTTGCGAATCTTCCAGAATACTTCTTACATGCATATACTTTGATTTTCCATCATAATGCATCGTGCTATCGTTAATAAATTGAATTTTTTTACCATCATAGTAGCTTACACCCGAATAATGTGCAACCCATAACCCACCGTTTTTACTTTTTGAAAAGCCAGTTATTCCATAGTCAACCGAATTTTCTTTCAAAGAAATTTGAATAGGATATTTTATGGTATAGCTTTTTCCGTTGTTAATTCTGATTAGTTCATTTTTATTGATACCAGGAAACCATAAGTTATTTGTACTTAACTGCCATCCAGCGTAATGTTTACCATCACTATTATTCAGTGGATACATTTTTTCATTACTAGTAAATTTGTTTCCATCAAAACAACATAAACCGCTACTTGTACCAAACCATATTAGCCCTGTTTCATCTTCCTTAATGTAAATAACTTGTTTGCCGCAAAAGTCATTTTCGGTGGTATAATAGGTGAAGTTTTTTCCATCGTACATACAAACCCCCTCTTGGTCGCTACCAAACCAGTAATTTCCCTTGCTGTCTTGTAGAATGGAGCGTATACCCGTTTTAAATTTTAAAGTGTCGGTTAGGTTTGTTTGTGTTGTTGGATTTCGTTTAGTATCACTATTTAAATTTTTCTTGTCGGTACAAGCATAGTTAAATATTATGGTGCTTACTAAATATAAAAGTGTTATGTATTTCATCTTATCGTTGTATGTTAGCGTTGCTTACGGTATTTAGTTTGGTTCATCACCCTGCCTGATGCAAAGCCTGTTTTACTTACCATATTTTCTCATTTTTAAACAAGCAGGTCGAGGCACTTTAATTTCTTTTCCTGTCTTGGTTAACAATCCTGTTTTAGTGTTTCGTTTAAAAACAACAATGTTGTTTGTAACCTGATTTGCTACAATTAGAAAATTGCCTGTAGGGTCGAGGGTAAAATTTCTCGGATGATCGCCATATGTTGATTGATGGCCTATTAAAGTTAGCTTGCCACTATCCTTGTTGATTGAAAAAATTGAAATTGTGTTTTCCTTGTCCCAGCGATTGGAAGCGTATAGAAAGAGCCCGTCTGCAGAAATATGAATATCGGCACTATTGTATTCGTCCTGTAATTTTGAGTATGAAAATATTCGTTGTATGCTGTCGAGCTTGCCACTTTCGTACTTGAATGCAGTAATTGTGCCACTGAGTTCTTCAATGCAGTATGCATAATGGTTGTTGGGATGAAATGTAAAATGGCGAGGTCCGCTACCCGAAACAGTTGTATAGTCATAATTCGCTAATGACTTTAAAGGTTGGTTGTTCTGTAAATCAAATTTAAACACACGTATTTTATCCGCTCCTAAATCTGGAAAAAAAACATACTCAAAATCTGGCGAAAAAACGGTAGCATGTATATGTGCCTTGTCTTGTCGTTGTGCATTTGGCCCACTTCCCTCAAATTGTATTGTTTGTAAAGGTGCACTTAGACTACCGTTTGGGTTTGTTTTAAAAACGGAAACAGTGCCTTCGGTGTAATTTCCATTAATAACAAATTCGTTGTTTCTACTAGTGGTTAAATAAACCGGATTTTCACCACCACTGTTTTGTTTATTCAGGAATGTGAGTGAGCCATTTACGCTGTCAATTTTAAAGGCCGATACACATCCTTCTTCTGGGAGCTTGGTGTTAGTGCAGGCATAAAGGTAATCACCAGCAGGAGATAATGTTAGATAGGAAGGATTGGTAATATTTTGTCCGCTAAACACTTTTTTTAAATTCCCCGTCACTGAATTAAACTCATAAATGTAAATTCCTTTATCGGGCTTACCATCCGTGTAGGTTCCTACAAATAAATACGTTTTACTTATTTGTCCTGAGGCACAATATCCAATAGTTATGAGTAGTATGATTAAGAGGGTTTTCATTTCTTTAATATGGCCACTAAGTTTGCATATTGTTTCAACATTGCAATGATTTGATTTTCGGTAAACTGGGTTGTTTTCATTCCATTTAAAATTAGTAAAACTTTTTATTGTTTTCTATTTTTAACTGGCCGAACTTTTGGGAAGCTTACACACTGAACCCGCCATTACGCCAAATCGCTGTTATGCCCAGTGCTTTCATCTTATTTATCCTCTTTACTAAATGCGATGTTGAGTACAAAAACAGGCTTAGAACCATCTTCAGGTATGTATGATATGTTTGATACCGCTACTCTGTAGTATGGTTTGAAGCTGTCGAAAATTTTTCCGATACATTTTTGCATTCCTTTGTGTTTACCTTTTGAGTATCCCGTCTCCCAGTTGTCAATTATTATTGAACTTGTGTCAGTATAAATAGGATGAACCAAATTTAATATTCTTCCATATTCCATCTTTGCGGTTTCTCTATTGGAAAAGAAATATTTACACTCTAAAATCATAGGATGTTTATTAGGGTCTTCTTGTCCTCCTTTTTCGACTACCAGAGCAGCATTGCCATAAATCAACATTACTTGAATTGAGTCTGGATTGGGTATAATCAGGCCTTTGTCTGTTGACACACCTTTAAAAAAGGTTGAGGGTTTATAGTTATTGAAAGTTGTGTCTGTTAGAACAAACCTCTTATCATTTAGAATTACTTCACGAAGGTCTAGTCGGGGTTTTTCAAGTGGAAGATTGTAAAAAATATTTTTAATAATAGGTTGAATTTGTCCAGTCTGAACGGTGTCAGTCGATTGATTTGTTTGTATCGTTTGAGGATTTTTAGTCGTAGAGTTACAAGCCGTCAAAACTGCTGTCAAGGTTGTAATAGATAAAATTAAAAGCATTTTCTTCATTGTCTCATCGTTAATGTGTTTTCTGTTGTGTCGTCATAGCATTGGGCATAACGGTTGGCAGCTAAGCGAAGGTGGCGATTTTACCACTGAACTTCATTTGGAAAACTGCACTTCAAATATACGATAAACCGTCCTACGAAGCACTAAGCCGCCACTTTTGGGTAGGTGCTGTTATAGCCAGTGGTGTTTTCTGTCGAGTTAATAAATCGCTTTACTGTCAAAGGTTTTGATGTCGATACGCAACGATCGCATTACTGTCTGGTGGGTTGAGGGGTCGCGTTTTTTATTTTTTAGAAGGGAGGGAGAATTTTTTAAAGCAATTTTTATTTGGGTTGGCTTTGCAAGCTCTATTAAAAGCTTTGGTTGTAGCGGTGGCTTTGCGGGGCTTTTAATTGTGCTTGCAAACAGGGGAGATAGGTTGTTGATAAATATTTATGGTAAAAGGTTGACGTTTTTATAATATTTCGTATATTTGTCAACAAGTGAACGAATCAACTAAATTAATAAATATGGAAAATGTCTTTGCAACCAGACTTGTGTCAGCCCGAAAAATGGCTGGTCTGTCGCTTCAAGACCTTGCCAATAGGTTAGGGAATGAAGTCTCAAAACAAGCACTGAATAAGTATGAGCAAGGCAAAATGAAACCCGATAGCAAGGGTATAATTGCTTTAGCGAATGCTTTAAACGTGTCTGTGGATTATTTTTATTCTGTTCCCGCTGTTAAAGTGGAACTTGAAGGTGTTGAATTTAGAAAGTACACCACCAAACTGTCTAAGTTGGATGATGTGGCTGTGCGTGAAAAGGCAATTGATAATTTTGAACGCTACTTTGAGTTGGAAGAAATTTTACACCTCAATGAAAAAAACGATTATTTCGTTTTTGATAGTGTAATTAAAACTGCCGAAGATGCGGAAGAAGCTGCTAAACAATTGCGAAGCAAATGGAAATTAGGTTATGATCCGATTCCTGATGTTGTCGAAATGTTGGAGGATAAAGGCTATAAAGTAATTGATATTGATGCGCCTGAAGGGTTTGACGGAATGAAAGCAAGTATTGCGGACAGAAAGGTAATTGTATTGAAAAAAACTAAGGATATTGAAAAAGACGATATTGTTAGAAAACGATTTACTGCGTTGCACGAATTGGCTCATCACGCTTTAAAATTTCCTAAAGACATAAGCCATAAGGATGAAGAAACTCTTTGTCACGTTTTTGCTTGTGCTGTTTTATATCCCGAAGATATGGCTCGTAAGGAGTTACATAAAGAACGATTCCATTTTTACGAAAAGGAATTGATAATAATTAAAGAACGTTGGGGAATTTCTTTTTCCGCTATTTTTTACAGAGCAAATCGTTTAGGAATTTTGAATGATTATGTTCTACAAAAATTTAACGTTGGATTTAAGAAAAGAGGTTATCACATTCCAAATGCAGAACCAGGAAGATTTAGAAGTAAGGAAAAACCTACTCGAATGGAGCGTCTTGTTTATTTAGGGTTGGCTAAAGAAGTATTAACTATAAACGAAGCTGCTTTTTTTGCAGGAATAAGTTCTTGGAAACTTCGTGAACAAATGCAGTTAATGGTATGAAGCTAATTATAACAGATGTGAGTGTGCTTTTCGACCTTTTTCATATAAAGGTATTACCTGAATTTTTTGCATTGGATGTAGAAATTTGCACGACCATATTTGTGTATAATGAAATTGTACAACAGCAACAAATAGAAGAGTTTGAAATGTTCAAACGAACACAAAAATTAACTGTTTTGGATTTGTTGCCGGAAGAAGAGGAGCAGGTTATTAACTTTAAACTGAAACGGAATTTAAAATCAATTCCTGACAAAACAATGTTGTGGAAAGCGATTCAACTAAAATGTCCTTTGCTTACGTGTGATGATAAATTACGAAAGGAAGCAATCGACAATGGCATTGAGGTTCACGGTAGTATTTGGGTATTAACGGAATTGGAAAAGAAAAAAATCATCGGCAAACAAAAAACTATTGAGTTGTTGGAGCAACTCAAAACAGTGAACACTCGTCTGCCTTTTGATGAAATGGATAAAATAATTAAACGATTAAAAATGAATTGACAAACGAACATAAAAAAAGCCGAAATGTTGGAGCAAATCGGCTAATTATTTAAGGGAAAATCTTTGGTCGAGAATTTCAGTTGGGCTTGTCACCCCGCTGCCCTTTTTTTGTTATGCCAAAAGTAACACTTTTTGGATAACCTGCAACTGCTCCTTGGGCTAAATTTTCAGATGCCTCAATTTTAAATAATCTGAACAAGGTAAAAAGCTAATAAAATGGCAGTAAATAAGCCTACAGGCGACAATGCTCGAAAAGGGGCAGTTCGTGAACGTAGCCAAGTTTATAATCCTAAAACCGAACAGTGGGTAAAAAGAGATACCAATACTGGTCAGTGGAATGATGTAAACCAAAACGGCAAGCCCCATAAAGGCGTTCGCAAAGAGAAGTAGTTAATTGCTCTAAAGAATTACAAGCCTTGCCCCACGGCTAATAGTGGGGCTAATTTTAAAATTTAAAAACAATGTTTAATAGAAATAGTTTAAATGAATCCTTTTCTGCAAATTTAGTTGATGCCGTTTGGCAGAAGGGACAAGTAGTTGCTGGGTATGATGCTGCAATTTGGCGAAAAGATGCCTGTAATGCTTGGATGAAACGAAGCGAGTATGGAAATACTAATTCCGATAACGGTTGGGAAATTGATCACATTTTACCAAAAGAAAAGGGCGGCAAAGACGATTTAAGCAACTTGCAACCATTGCAATGGGAAAACAATCGCCATAAAAGTGATAATTACCCGAACTGGACTTGCAAAGTAAAAGCTGCATAAGCCTAATTTCTTGCGGCTTCAAATTGCAAGAGAAAAATTAAAATTCGAATTAAATGAATATTTCTACTTTAAAAATTGGCGATTTAATCGTCAGACAAAAAGGACCATTTAGTACTCACTTTATGGTGTACGTTGGAATACACAATGGTTTGCAAATGGTTGCCGAAAACCAAAGCGGTGTCGGAGTTCGTTTTACCAGTTTAGCAAATGCTTTAGCAGGGAATGTTATCAAGCGGTTTGAAAAATTTGGCGGAACAGATGCTCAACGCAGTCTGGTAATTCCAAGAATTAAAAATTTACTTGGGAAAAGCTACGACTTAGTGGTTTTTAATTGCGAACATTTTGCTCGTTGGATTGCGACTGGCAAAATTGAAAGCAAACAAGTGAAGGTTGCAAGCAATGTTGCTATTGTAGGCGGTGCTGCAATGTTAGCTAGTAACAACGGAGCAATAAAAACGCTTGGCGTTATTAGTATCATTTCTGGTATTATCGGTCACGCTTCGCAGCGTTAAAGGAATTCAGCCCTGCCATTGGTGGGGCTGAATTTTTAAATAAATTGTACCTTTGAATATGTAACCCCTCCTAAAAGTCGGACTGTATAAAAGTAGACTAAAAATCTTAATTTTATATGGTTATGAAA
>JBASCV010000162.1:0-4654 GCA_049651825.1 Bacteroidia bacterium | reverse complement strand
AAAAGTTGCATCCCGAAACGGTAAAACGCATTTATAACGAAATGGAAAAAGTAAACCCTAAATCGGAATATTGTGTTATTGTAAAGGAAGCGCTTGGTAAGTGGATGAAAACGAAATTGCCTAAAGATAAAGACGGAAAACTAGACATTGCTTCGCCCGACTTTAAATTAATGGGTATTGATGGAAAAGAATTTAGTATTGCTGATTTTAAAGGGAAAGTAGTGTATGTCGATTTTTGGGCAAGCTGGTGTGGCCCTTGCCGTGAACAATTTCCGTATAGCAAACAACTGCATGATAAGCTTACTGATAAGCAAAAAAAAGAAGTGGTGTTTTTGTACATTTCCATTGACAACACCGAAGAAATATGGAAAAAAGCACTCAATAACTACAAATTAGAAGGTGAGCACGGTTTATCAACTGGGGGTTGGAATTCTTTTGTAGCAAAGTACTACAAAATAAACAGCATTCCTCGCTATTTATTGATTGATAAAAAAGGAAATGTAGTTGACCCCAACGCTAAGCGACCAAGTGACGAAAATATACTGCAAGACATTATCAATTTGTTATAAACAGAAAAATATATTTTGTTAATAAATAGCACTGCTGCGTGCGAATTAAGCTTCCTTTTCTCCTTTTAAAAGTCCTTTTTTTTCGTTACATTTGTGTTCCTTAAAAAAATTGTGAAATGATTACTACTGACAAATTCGTAAACCGTCATAACGGTCCT
Source organism: Bacteroidia bacterium (assembly GCA_049651825.1). GTDB lineage: Bacteria > Bacteroidota > Bacteroidia > 2-12-FULL-35-15 > 2-12-FULL-35-15 > 2-12-FULL-35-15. Next base: position 3,927 of record JBASCV010000162.1, on the reverse strand, counting down.
CGTGAAAATGATATCAAATCAATGCTTCAAAAAATTGTAGCCACTTCTGTTGATGAACTTATAGATCAAACTATACCTTCGGCAATACGTTTGAAAAAGCCTTTAAATCTTCCGGCTGGCATGTCGGAATTTAATTACCATAAGCATTTACGAACGCTTGCTGCAAAAAATAAAGTGTTTAAAACATACATTGGTTTGGGGTATTACAATACAATTGTTCCACCTGTTATTCAGCGCAACATATTAGAAAACCCAGGCTGGTATACCGCATATACCCCTTATCAGGCCGAAATAGCCCAAGGTCGCCTAGAAGCTTTATTGAATTTCCAAACCATGATTATGGATTTAACTGGGATGGAAATAGCAAATGCATCTTTGTTAGATGAAGCTACGGCCGCAGCCGAAGCAATGGCAATGCTCTACAGTAATCGTTCGCGCGAAGCTGTTAAAGCTGGTGCAACTAAATTTTTCGTTTCTGATGAGTGCTATCCTCAAACCATCGATTTGCTTAAAACACGCGCTACCCCTTTGGGTATCGAACTTGTTATTGGTAATTTTCAAACAATAACGCTCGATGCGACCATTTATGGTGCTTTGCTTCAGTATCCTACAGTTGATGGGAAAGTGCACAATTATGCCGATTTTGTAAAAAAAGCCAAAGCAAATGGTACTGCTGTTGCTGTTGCTGCGGATGTGTTAAGCTTAGTTTTGTTAACTCCTCCAGGCGAATGGGGTGCGGATGTTGTGGTTGGTAATACTCAGCGTTTTGGTGTACCAATGGGCTATGGGGGGCCTCATGCGGCTTTCTTTGCTTGTCGCGAAGAGTATAAACGTATTTTGCCAGGCCGTATCATTGGTGTTTCTGTTGATGCGCAAGGCAATCCTGCATTGCGTATGGCTTTGCAAACACGCGAACAGCATATCCGTAGAGATAAAGCAACATCAAACATTTGTACAGCACAAGCATTGTTAGCTATTATGGCAAGCATGTATGCCGTGTATCATGGCCCTCATGGATTAAAAGGTATTGCTACACAAGTGCACTATTCAGCTGTTGCTCTAGCAAACGAATTAAAAAAACTAGGATTAAATATCGATGAGGCTACTTTCTTTGATACAATAAAAGTTAATGGTGCAGATACTGCAAAAATTAGGCAACTTGCAGAAGCAGCTCAAATAAATTTCCGTTATACCGATAACGCAATTACTATTTCTGTTGACCAAACAACAGATGCTGATGATATCAATGCAATTGTTGAGGTGTTCGCAAAAGCACTAGGAAAAGTGGGTTCAATCATTACACAAGAAAATATCTACAATCAAAAATCCTTAATACTTAATCGCACATCATCAATTCTTACGCATCCTATTTTCAATTCATACCACTCAGAGTCTGAAATGATGCGTTACATCAAGCGTTTAGAGAATAAAGATTTATCGCTTACGCATTCAATGATTTCATTGGGCTCTTGCACCATGAAATTGAATGCAGCATCCGAACTAATGCCAATAACATGGCCAGAGTTTGCTAACATACACCCATTTGTTCCTGCCAATCAAGCGTTAGGCTATGCCGAAATGATTGATAACCTTGATAAAGCATTGAGCGAAATTACAGGCTTTGCAAAAATGAGCTTTCAGCCCAATAGTGGTGCTCAGGGTGAATATGCAGGTTTGCTAGTAATTCAAGCATACCATCAATCGCGTGGCGATGCACACCGTAACATTGTTTTAATTCCTACATCAGCACACGGCACAAACCCTGCTAGTGCTGCAATGTGTGGCTTAAAAATTGTGTTGGTAAAATGCGATGAAAAAGGCAATATTGATGTGAACGATATGCGCGAAAAAGCCATTTTGCACAAAGATAACTTATCGTGCTTAATGGTTACTTACCCTAGTACACATGGTGTTTACGAAGAAAGTATCATTGAAATTACCGATATTATTCACCAAAACGGTGGACAAGTATACATGGATGGTGCCAATATGAATGCTCAGGTAGGATTAACAAGTCCTGGAAACATTGGAGCAGACGTGTGTCACTTGAATTTACATAAAACATTTGCAATCCCTCATGGTGGTGGTGGGCCAGGTATGGGGCCAATTGGTGTTGCTAAACAATTAGTACCATTTTTACCATCGCATCCACTTGTGAAAACGGGTGGCGAACAAGGTATTCATGCAGTATCAGCAGCTCCGTTTGGTAGTGCCCTTATTTTGCTTATTTCATACGGATACATCAAAATGCTAGGAGGGGAGGGCGTTACAGAGGCTACTAAAGTTGCAATCTTAAATGCAAATTACATTAAAGAATCATTAAAAGGCTTTTACCCAACATTGTATAGCGGTAAAAACGGACGCTGTGCACACGAAATGATTTTAGATTGTGTTGCCTTTAAACGCGATGCCGGTGTTGAAGTCGCTGATATCGCTAAACGTTTGATGGATTATGGTTATCATGCCCCAACGGTTTCTTTTCCTGTGCACGATACCTTGATGGTGGAGCCAACTGAAAGTGAATCAAAAGAAGAGTTAGATCGCTTTTGTTCAGCCATGATTAATATTCGTAAAGAAATTGATGAAATAGCTAAAGGTGTTGCTGATAAAACAGATAACGTAATTAAAAATGCGCCACACACTGCAAAAGCAGTTATTTCTGATAGTTGGAATCGTTCTTACTCACGCGAAAAAGCGGTATATCCTTTAAAATGGGTAAAAGAAAGCAAATTTTGGCCAAGTGTTGCCCGTGTAGATAATGCGCACGGTGATAGAAATCTTATTTGTGCTTGTCCGCCAATTGAAGCGTATGCAGATACCGAATTAGCAACAGTTTAATCAAATTAACGAGTGCTTTTATAGGTCTAACACTTTGATTGTTAGTGATTTACACTGTTGATAACTTTTGCTTGATAATTTGTTAATTTAAAATGCTATTCTTATATTTGTATTCTTCACTAATTAAGAATTTAAAATAAAATTAAAAATCAATAAATTAAAAATTACAATGAAAAAAATTTACTTCTCTTTAGCAAGCATTATGATGTGCGGAGGGATAATTGCTCAAAATGCACCTAAAGTGCAAGCTCACAAAGCTCAATTATCTCCAAACTCAAAAGTTATTTCTAAATCAACAAACACAAGAGCTGCTGGTCCATTCGCTCAGTGGGTTGAGCCTGTTGGTGATGTTATGACTAACAAAGGTCTTACTGTTTCTGGAAACGGAACACTTGATCAAGATTTGTTTATCACTCCAATTTTTCAAGATTCAACTGTAAAGGCATCTAGTACAACAAACTCTTTCATTTACAATATAATGTTAGGTTCTGTATTGGATTTGAAATCTGATTATATGACTTCATCATTAGAGCCAATTGCTAGTCAAGCTGATACGTATACTGTTGATAGTTTATTGATTATGGGTTCTTACGTAAAAGTAACTCCTGCTGTTGATACACTTTATACTTGGTTAGTTTGGGGCGATTCTACTACTACTAGTGTATTTACAAAAAGAGCTGCTGACCAAACTTGGGTTGATCCTCTAGGTACTTGGAGAACATCTGTTATCGGGCCTAAAATGACTGGTGCTGCTACAGCTGCTGGTAACAAAGCAAAACCTGCTGCGCCTGCAAACAACATGAAACTTATTAAGTATGTATTAACTGATGCTGATTCTAGTGGAGCTGGTTTCATTAAAGGTATTACTGTAGCTCTTGATGCTCCTGTAAATATCCCTGCTGGTAATTTAGTTTCTTGTATTTATACATTTGTTCCAGGTGGTACTTATGCTGCTGGTGATGTTACTTACCAATTTACTGGTGGTTCACTTACTCAAAATATCAACGGATTTGCTGGTGCAATCTGGGGACAAACAAATCCTGAAGTTACTGCTTTAGCTGATTATGTTGATCACCAAGTTGATCCTGA
>JBASCV010000161.1:0-14019 GCA_049651825.1 Bacteroidia bacterium | reverse complement strand
GTACTTTAACAGTTACCCCTCCCGTATTTATTTGCTTATTGTTTGAAAATGAGCTATCTTTGTAACCGATTTTAATTTTAAACTAAAAACTTAAAAAAATGACTAACACAACAACCGTGGACAAATTTGTAAAATATAAAGTAAAAGATATGTCTCTTGCTGAGTGGGGACGTAAAGAAATTAAATTAGCTGAAGCAGAAATGCCAGGTTTAATGGCACTACGTGCTGAATATGGTCCTTCTAAACCATTGAAAAATGCTAGAATTGCAGGTTGCTTACACATGACAATTCAAACTGCAGTGTTAATTGAAACATTGGTAGAATTAGGTGCTGAAGTTACTTGGTCATCATGTAACATTTTCTCTACTCAAGATCATGCTGCTGCTGCTATTGCTGCTGCTGGTATTTCTGTTTATGCTTGGAAAGGTATGAATGAGCAAGAGTTTGACTGGTGTATTGAGCAAACATTATTCTTTGGTGAAGACCGCAAACCATTAAACATGATTTTGGATGATGGCGGTGATTTAACTAACATGGTGTTTGACAGATATCCAGAATTGATTAAAGGTATTAAAGGACTTTCTGAAGAAACTACTACTGGTGTTCATCGCTTACATGAGCGCATGAAAAACGGAACGTTACACATTCCTGCAATTAACATCAACGATTCTGTTACAAAATCTAAATTCGATAACAAATATGGTTGCCGTGAGTCATTAGTAGATGCTATCCGTAGAGCTACTGATATTATGCTTGCTGGCAAAGTTGCTGTTGTTGCTGGTTATGGCGATGTTGGAAAAGGTTCTGCTGAATCATTGAGCTCACAAGGTGTACGTGTTATCGTTACTGAAATTGACCCTATCTGCGCTTTACAAGCTGCAATGGATGGTTACCAAGTAATGAAAATGGACAATGCCATTAAAGAAGCTGATATTGTTGTAACTGCTACAGGTAACAAAAACATTATCACTGACCGTCATTTCAAAGCAATGAAAAACAACGCTATTGTTTGTAACATTGGTCACTTTGATAACGAAATTGACATGGCTTGGTTAAACAAAAACTATGGTACTACTAAAGATGTAATCAAACCACAAGTTGATAAATACACAATTGAAGGTAAAGATATTATTGTTTTGGCAGAAGGACGTTTGGTAAACTTGGGATGTGCTACAGGACACCCGTCATTTGTAATGAGTAACTCATTTACAAACCAAACTTTGGCTCAGTTAGAGTTGTGGACTAATACTGCGGCTTATGAAAATAAAGTTTATGTATTGCCTAAACATTTGGATGAAAAAGTTGCTCGTTTGCACTTAGCAAAAATTAACTGCGAATTAGATGTTTTAACTCCTGATCAAGCAGCCTATATTGGTGTAACTGTTCAAGGTCCATTTAAATCGGATGCTTACAGATACTAGTATTATGTAGTATTACAGAATCCCCTCTCTTTGATTAAGGTGAGGGGATTTTTTTTAATTATAAATTATATAAAACAGAAAATAAATATGAAAATAGCCGTATTAGGAACAGGAAATGTGGGTGATACTATTGGTTCAAAGTTAATAGAGCTGCGACATTCGGTAATGATGGGTTCAAGAACCGCAGATAATGAAAAAGCGAAAGCATTTGTTTTAAAACATAATGGCAAAGCAAGTGCAGGTACTTTTGCTGATGCTGCGGCATTTGGCGAATTAATTTTTAATTGTACTTCGGGAGGCGCTTCGTTAGATGCTTTGAAATTAGCTGGTAGCGATAATTTGAAAGGGAAAATTATTATTGATTTAGCAAATCCACTTGATTTTTCAAATGGAATGCCACCATCGCTTTCGGTTGTAAATACTAATTCATTAGCCGAAGAAATTCAAAAAGCATTTCCTGACTCAAAAGTTGTAAAAGCTTTAAACACGATGTGGTGTGGTTTAATGGTAAACCCTAGTATGTTGAATGGTGGCGAGCATGTAACCTTTGTTTGTGGTAATGATGATGTTGCAAAAAAAAGTGTGAAGGCTTTGCTTCAAACATTTGGATGGCAGCAGAAAAATATACTTGATTTAGGGGATTTAATGGCTGCTAGAGGCACCGAAATGTACTTGCCCTTATGGTTGCGTATTTACGGTGCAAAAAAAACAGGAGCGTTTAATATTCAAATAGTTGGATAGTCGTTTTTTCGTTTGATGATTAAAAGGAAGTGTTTTACGTTTTTGAATTTATTTTGTTCAATAATGTTATAAATGCTTCCTTTTTTCTTTGTGATACTGGAATTTTAACGCCTCCATTCATAAATACAAAACCGCCATCGCCTTTATCGTATTTTTCTATTTTTTCACAATTTATAATATATGAATTATGAATTCGAAGAAACCCAAAATCGGTCAATAGCTCTTCAAAATATTTCATGTTTTTTGAAATTACTATCTTTTTGGCAGGATTGATAGTAAATACGGATGTGTAATTGCCTTCCGAAAAGCAATAGACTATATTTGTTGTTTTAATTACATGTATTGAGTTTTGTTCTCTTAATGTAATTTTTTTTTCGGTATTCTGTTTTTCCGAAAATTGTTCTTGTAGAATATTTAGTTGTTTTTGCAGTGTTGAGTTTTGCTTATTTTTTTCGGCTTTGTGAATACATTTTACTAGTTCTTCAGGATTAATTGGTTTGAGTAAAAAATCAATAGCGCTATGCTTAAACGCATCTATTGCATATTTGCTATGTGCTGTTACAAATACTATGCTAAAATCAATATTTTTATCAAGTTGATTTAATAAATCTATACCGGTACCTTCATCCAATTCAATATCTAGTAACAATAAATCGGGTTTAAAGGTTTTGATTTTTATTAATCCTGATTCAATGTTTGAAGCCTCATCTATTGTTTCCACTTGCGGGCAAAAAGCTTTTAGTGCCGCTTTTAGTGTTTCGCGAATGCTTTTTTCGTTATCAATTATTAATACTCGCATCTTTTAAATTTAATGGTAATAAAATCTCAATAGTTGTTCCTTGGTTTTTTTCTGATTTTATGATAAAGCGTGCATTTGATTGATATAGCTTATTGAGTAAAAATAAGCGATCTGTTGTTATTTGCATAGCTCTGGAAATATGTTTTTTAGTTTCTTGACCATCATTTGAAAACCCTATTCCATTGTCTTGAATTTCAATTTTTAATTCGTTTTGTTTTTGTTCAATTTTTAAGTCAATTATTCCGCCATGTTCCATCTTTGCAAAGCCATGTTCAATAGCATTTTCAATGAAAGGCTGAAGTAGCATGGAGGGAATATAAACTGTTTGTTGGTTAATGTTTTCAGCGCATGAAATGTTTAACTCAAATTTATTTTGTCTGTTTAGTTTTTGTAATGATATGTAGTTTTTAATAAAATTGAGCTCATGTTCTATTGAAACAATATCGGTATATGAGCCCTCTAGCGTATCTCTCATTAGTTGCGAAAAGTTATATAAATGAGTAAAAAGTTGTTTCCCGTCATTTTCTTTTAATGCAACTCCCTGTAACGAAGTAATTGAGTTGAAAATAAAATGTGGGTTAATTCGTGAGCGATTTAAGCGTTGTTCTGTTAGTAGTACATTTTGTTTTTGTTTTAATAAATTTTGTTTGTATACATAAAAAGCAAGTATAATAATTACAAGTGCTAAGCCAATTCCAATGCTTAATAATTTTATTTTTAAACTATTGATTTTTTCACTTTGAGTAAGTATTTTTTTTTCTTGTGATAGTTCTTGAATTGTTTTTTCGTTTTTTACTTTGTTGTATTTTTGTTCTAACTCATTTACCATTTCTATTGTTTCTATTGCATTTATGCTATCTTTCATAGAATGGTATTTGTTAAGAAAAAGGTAAGCATTCGCATAATCATTTACTTGCTTGTAGGCTAATTGTTTTCTGTTGTATGCTGAGAAAATTAAATTGCTTCGGTTTAGCTTTTGTGCAAATAGAATCAGCGAATCTGTTAGATTTAATACTTTTTTGTATTCTTTTAATTCTGTTAGTACATCTACTTTTTTAGAATATATGCTGTATTTTTTTTGTAAATCTCCACTCATTTTGTATTGGTTAATTATATGTAAAGCACTATCCAAATAATTTATAGCACTTGCATAGTTTTTATTTGAAAAAGGTTTATTGTGAAGTAGATTATATCCCTGAAATAAGCCATCTTGAAAATTATTTTTTTTAGATAGTGAAATTACTTCTTGGGCGATGTTGAAAACGGAGTCAATATAAATTTGTTTTTGTTTATTCCAATAATAAGTATTAAAGGATGTTGCAACGTTTACAAGGCGACTGATACGTGATTTATCGTCTTTAATTTTGGGGATAACAGAATTTAATTTTTGAGCATATAATAGCATTTTATCTAACTGATCCAGTCTTGAAAAAGCCACTGCCAAATTAGAATAAAATAAGCCTAATTGATCATAGTCTTTTAATGCTTCGGCATAAAATATGCCTTCGGTAATACTAGCCACTCCATTTTTAATGTCGTTGTTAGATAAATGGTAATGCGAAAGATTATCGTAATAATCTAACCAAAGTTTTTGATTACATTTTGTGTTTTTTAAAATATCGTATTCTTTGTTTAGATATAGAATAGTTGAATCAGACTCTTTGTAATAATATTGGGATAAAAATTGATAACCAAGTATTTTGCAAAATTCATTTTTGGAGTTTAGTAGTTCATCTGCTAATTTTTTTGCATTTTTTTCAGATTCGGAATTTAATAACGACTTAAATTCTTCTCTAAGCGTTGAATCGTTTGATTTGCAGATACAATCCGTTTTAACTTGTTGAGAAAAGCTATTTAATGAAAGCAAAAAACAAAGTATAATTAAATATTTCATTCGGTAATTTGTTATTTGTAAAATACTTCTAATTTGTATTGTCGAATACAAAAGTATGAATAATGCTGCTATTTGATTGAGCGAATTTTAATAAGAACGGTGCGAAAATGAAAAGTGCTTTAATTGTTTTTTGATCGATTTTTGAATGTTGTTGTTTTTGAAATTCAATGATTACAATTGTTTTGGCCGTTTGGTTGTCATTTATACATGACTTTCAGGATTATGGGTTGCTTTTTTTATAGAAAGGGGGGTATTTACCTTTGTTTTCAATAAAAATCTATAAATAAGTCAAATCGCATGAAAAAATCAATCTTTTTTGAAAGCAGAACTAATAAATTTCTTTTTGCACTAACAGTTGCAACTTTGTTTTCTTTTGGCGTTTTAAGGGCGGGCTGGTACCAACCTAGTCAGTCGCATCAATCGCAATTAAATAAAGTTAGAATGGCCAGTTCAACAGTAGGATATGCTATTTCTAAAGATTATGGGTCGATTTTTAAAACCATTGATGGTGGTTTAACTTGGAAGGGGCTAATTACAGAACTCCCTCTTACTGATGGTTATTTGACTGGTTTAAACAGTTTAGATTTTGTGGATGAAAATGTTGGTTATGTTGTTGGGCAATTTGGTTTAATTTTAAAAACAATGGATGGTGGTCGTACATGGCAACGTATTACTATATCTACTTTAGGTACTAATAATTTATATGCAGTTGATTTTATTTCTTCTGAACTTGGTTTTGTTGCAGGCGACCAAGGCTATATATTTAAAACAAATGATGGAGGAAAAACATGGAATCAAATTGCTACAGGAATATCAACAAGTATAGCAGCCATTCAATTTGTTGATGCGACTACAGGATGGTTTTCGGGTGCTGTTGGTATCATAAAAAAAACTGTTGATGGTGGGTCAAATTGGATTACACAAAATTCTGGCTCTACGTCAGCATACTTACATTCCTTGAGTTTTGTTTCTCCAGCAGTAGGTTTTATGGCGTCTGATGATAACGTTTATAAAACCACAAACGGTGGCGATACATGGAGTTTAGTTCATTCAAACAATAGTATTTCGGATCTACATTTTATAGATGCGAATACTGGCTATTTTTCTCGTTTTGCAAATTCCTCGAGTGGTATTTATAAAACAACTGATGGTGGTGTCAATTGGTCGGTAGCTTTTAATTCTGGCGGATATTTAAAGTCCGTTCATTTTGGAAGCGCATCAACAGGAGTTGCTTGTGGTAGTAATAACACTATTTATACTACTTCTGATGCTGGAGCTTCTTGGGCTATGACTAATAATTTAATTTCCTATGAAAATTTATATGGAATTGGTTTTGATATGGCTTCATCAACCGGTTGGATTGGAGGCGCTGCTGGTAATTTAATAAAATCAACTGATGGTGGCGAAACATGGGCTAGTCAGACGAGCGGAACAACAAATGCCATTTTTGGCATATGTGCTCTTTCATCGTCAACCGCTTGGTTGGTTGGAGTAAATGGTATGATTAAGAAAACAATTGATGGCGGAGCAACGTGGACAAGCCAAACAAGTGGATTAACTACTCAAGCAATTTATGATATAAAATTTGTAGATGCATCAAACGGAATTTGTGTAGCTGCTGATGGCAAAATATTAAGAACAACAAATGGTGGTACAACTTGGACCTCTGTTGCAAGTGGCACAATTAACGTGTTAAGAAACATTCACTACGCTTCTTCATCTATCGTTTATGTTGTTGGCCATTCAGGAACAATTTTAAAATCAACTGACGGTGGTGCTAGTTGGACGGCACAAAACAGTGGAACCACAAATAGTTTATTTGGTGTAGCGTTTACATCCACAACTGTAGGTTTTGCTTGTGGTTTAAGTGGTGTGCTTTTAAAAACAACTGATGGAGGGGCATCATGGGCTGCTCAAGCATCTGGAGTAACTTCACATATAGGTAAAATTGTTTTTACTTCAGCTAATAATGGATGGATTGTTGGAAATACAGCTACTATTTTAAGAACAAAAAATGGGGGAGCAAGTTGGACTATAAACAACACATCTACATACGACCATATTAATCATATTGCTATTGTAAATAACACGGGCGATTTAATGGTACTATCACAAAACGGTGTTTTTGCTAAGTTTACTGAAAATTGCCCAGCACTTGAACCAACAATTTATGCAACATTAACAGATACTAATATCTGTAATGCAGGACAAACTGCAACTCTTATTGCTAAGGGCGAAGGTGCAATTTCATGGTATAGTTCTGCTTCCGGTAATACATTTTTAGCGAGTGGCGAAAACTTTATTACACCTTCAATACATTCAAATACAACTTTTTATGTTCAAGATAGTACTTGTTCAGCTAGTCCACGTAAAGCAATAACAGTATATTTAATTCAAGCGCCTACATTAACTGCTTCAAGCGAAGTGTTTTGTGACACATCTTCTACTGTGCTTACAGCCAACACTTCAAATGGTGTTGTAAATTGGTATACTACAAATGTAGGTGGTAGTAGCATTGCTACCGGAAATACTTTTACTACACCAGTATTAAATGCTAGTACAACTTACTACATTGATGCTACTTATTTGGGTTGTACAACAAGTAGCAGAGTTGCTGTATATGCTACCATGGCAAATCCTGTAATAACTTCTGTTACTAACAATGCGCTTGATTGTGATGCATCTGATTTTGTATTAAATGCAACTGCTTCCGAAGGTATTATTGATTGGTATACAACAAGTACTGGTGGTAATTCAATTGCACAAGGCAATTCATATACAACACCTGTTTTAGATTCAACAACAACTTTCTATGTTGATGCTACTCAGTTTGCTTGTACAACCCCTACAAGAACTCCTGTAGTTGTTACTATTCCGAAACCTGTTATTACTTCAGTAAGCAATGCAACTATTTGTGGCCCACCTGCTAGTGTTACAGTAGGTGCAACTGCTTCTGAAGGAACGGTTAATTGGTACACTGATGAAATAGGAGGAAGTAGTATATTAAGTGGTAGTAGTGGTTATGAAACTCCTATTCTTAATACAAGCACAACCTATTATGTTGATGCAACTTCTATGGGATGTACTACGCCAAATAGAGTTCCGGTTCAAGTATCATATTATGATTTATCTTCTATTTCAATAATAATAAATGGAACAACAAATGGAACAGCATTGATCGCCTCTTTAGCGGGTGTTTCTTATCAATGGTTAGATTGTAATAATGGATATGCACCAATTGCAGGTGCCACTTCACAAAGTTATACTACAACAGTTGATGGTAGTTACGCAGTTATGGTGTCTACTGGTGGTTGTAGTGATACTTCGGCATGTATGACTATAAATACAACTGGTATTACAGATAGTGGTTTAATAGAAGCTGTAAGAGTATATCCAAATCCCTTTACAGATGAATTAATAATTGAAATGGTAGCAGAAATTGAAGCTGTTAAGATGTATTCTATCGATGGTAAATGCGTTGGTGTTTATTCTAATTCAAATACACCAATTAAAATTGAAACGTCCAACTTTTCTCGTGGTATTTATTTCATAGAATTTCGTGCCCTGTCTGGCAATATATTCCGAAAAAAAATTGTGAAAAATTAGTAATTGCAAAAACCAGTTAAACAAATATAGTTTTAACTGGTTTTTGTCTATGTGTTAATGGTGAAAAAAAACTAAAGTAGCTTGTATACCTGAAAAATAGACGCAATTATAATAACAGTCAAAACCACGTACCTAAATATTTTTTGTGAAGTAATTTTTAAAAAATATTTACCTATAGCCGTTCCTATTATGCTTATAATTATAAGAAGGGGAATAAGCTTTATATGTTCATTTAAAAAATATCCACTATAAATATAAACAATTGCTCTGCTTGAATCTACTCCTAAATCGATTAATGCAGAGGTTGCAATAAACACATTTTTTTCTAAATTGAATGCAATCATTGTAATTCCTCTGATGGCGCCACCTGTACCTATTAGTCCTGCTAAAAAACCTGAAATAGTGCCGCCTATGTAAAGGTTTTTGTTTTTTTGTTGTAATTGGTACTGTTGATTAAAGATTAAGAAAATAGCAAGTGCAATAAGTATTATACCCATTGTTACTTCTATAGCATTTGTAGGAATATAGTTTGTTAATAGTGCACCAATAATTACAAATGCTATAGCAGGTATGCCTAATTTTATGGATATATTTTTATCAATACCTTTTTTGAATAAAATGATTTTAGATATATTGCTAAATACATGAAATACAGCGGTTATACCTAATACTATTTTAAAATCAAAAAACAGAGAGGCAACGGGCACAAAAAGAATGGAAGAGCCAAAGCCCGATATGGTTCCAATGCACTCTGCAATGAGTGCTAATAGTCCAAATAGAGCAATGTTTTCCAACGAATAAGTTTAGTTAATTATTTTTTTAGTTTCGCTTTTTCTTCTTTAGCCCAGTTAAGGTTACCGTTGGCAAGTTTAAATGAAGGGTCAAGAGCAATAGCTTTGTTGCATGCTTCAATAGCTTTATCCCACTGTTTCATCATATTGTAAGCAGCACACATATTACTATATGCAACCACATAGTCGGGTTTTAGTTTGATTGCATTTTTACATGCTTCTACACTTTTTTCATATAACCCTTGTTCATAATATTTCAAACTCAAATCAATATAGTTTGCGGGAGTAGGGTCGTCACTAATTGATTTTTCTAGGTTTTTAATTTTATCTCTTTTGTCGATTGCATCCGCTAAATTGTTTTTAGCTAACTGATAGTCGGGTTTAATTTTTATTGCTTTTTCGCAAGCTTCAACTGCTTTATCGTATTCTTTCATTAATGAGTATGCCGAACAAATGTTATTATAAGCATCAGCGTAATCAGGCTTTAGTTTAACTGCTTCTAATCCAGCATCAACCGATTGTTGATATTTTCCTGCTTGATAATATAATAAGCTAAGTTCAAAATATTTTTCGGCAGTAGGCGACTTTTTGATTTCTTCAGCCATTATTTCTATTTTCCCTTTTCTGTTTATACTTGCAGCCAAATAATCTTTTGCTTCTTGATAATTTGGCATAATTTGTAGTGTGCTTTCTGCAAGTGTTTTTAGTTTATCCCATTCTCCACTATCGTTATAAGCTTTCATCAATGCATTACGCCCTCCAAGTCCTGCAGGGGCAAGCTCTACTGATTTTTCGAGCATAGGTATTGCTTCTGTGTAACGTTTATCGTTAAGTAAAAAATTACCATAAAAAAACCATGTGTCAGGCTGGTGTCCACCATATTGAGTTGCATTTTTAAAGAAACTTTCAGCTTTTTCTTTATTTCCTTTTGCATTATGAAGTACTCCCATATTTATATGCAATGCGCTATAATAAGGCCACATTTCAATAGCTTTTGTAAAGCATCGTTCGGCTTCATTGTAGTCGCCTTGTGCCATTCTGCTTAGCCCATAATTCATTAATCCTCTTGCATTTTTAGGACTTTTTTGAGTAACGTCATACCACAAACTTTCTTCGGTTTTCCACACTTTGTTGCGTTGAACGGTTCCATACGCATAACCACATAGAAGCACTAATATAAATCCGCTTAGTACAATTTCGTATTTAATAGGTAGTTTTGAAGTATGCTTTTTATACTTTAAAAGTATTAATCCTACTGTCCAACAAACGCTTATTACTAAACCTACGTATGGAAAAAAAATACGGTGGTCGTTTAACACTTCTGCAAAAGGTATAACGCTTGATGATGGAACTAATGCTAAAAAGAACCAAATAATACCATAAGATATAGGACGAAGTCTTATGTCTTTCGAGAATAAAAAAGACAAGAAAACCATTAATCCAATAAATGCGCAACCTATAAAAAAGCGAATATCGGCAATGCTTTGAAGTGGTTCCCAATCAGTATCTGCGCTTAGTCCGAATGGTGCAAAAAATGTGGTGAAATAATGTACAATAACAAATGGTTGGGTTATTAAGTAACTAAATACTGAGCGTCCGCCTGATTCCCAGGTTGCAGGAGTCATATAATCAATAAATTTATACATCACAACACAAAAAATAAAAGACGGTAGTGTTGTTTTAATAACCTTAATTAGTTGTTTGCGGTATTTTTTTTCAAAAATTTGATACAAGCTCATTTTTTCTTCAAATAAAAGAACATAAAAAAACAAGAGCGGAGCAAACATTACAGCAGTAGGCTTAGCTAAACCTCCTATGAATACAGGAATAAGGTAAAGATGATTTTTTCTGCTAAATGGAGAAAAGATGTAAAAAATAAATCCAAGAATAATGAAAAATGTGGATTGTAAATCGGAGCGTGCAATAATATAGTTTATTGTTTCGGCATTTGCAGGATGTACAAGATACCAGCTAGTTGCAGCAAGAGTGATATAAAAATTCCATTCGTTTTTATAAGAGATTGTAAATATTTTAAAGATGAAAAATAACATTATTATAATTTGTAATACAAATAATATAAATGCTGATAGGTGAAAATAAAACATATCATAACCATTGCCTAACCAATAATCAATGGCAAGTGTAGTGCTTACAATTGGACGGTAAGATTGGTTACTGGGTAGTGAACTGAAAGTAGTTGCATCTTTAAAAAACAGTGGAATATTTTTTATATCTCTAATAAAAAGGTTGTTTTCAATTGCATGAGAATCATCAAAGTGAAAAGCGTTGTTAAAGTGGTTTGAATATACTAATGTAGCTACAACGATAGCAACAACAAAGTATAGGATTGTTTTTTCTTTAGAAAGGCCAGCAAACAATTGTTTAATCATGATTTATTTTTTTGACTTTTGTTTAGAAGATATTCAAGTTTTATTTTTCTAATTGCTATAGTTCTTTGAAAAATAAATATTGAATGGCTTAAAAATATTTTAGAATTCTAGTCTACAAATATAACTCAAATTGCGAGTAATGCTGTTATCAATATTTTTTTAGGACAAACACGTTTGGGGGATTGTTCTTATTTTTCATTGAATTTACAATCCTTCTTTTGTAGCTGAATTGTTTCGTAGGGTTCAAATTGTTGATTATCAGTTGTTTGTGCTCTTTTATTATTTTTGTTTTATTCCTGAAAAGTATGTATTTTCGATGCCTGAAAAAATTATAGTTAATCATTTTATCCTAAAAATAGATTATGAGCAATCAAGAAGAAAAAAACGATAATGTTTTAGATACAAATCTAAATAATGATGCTACTAAAGAATCGAATCAAAGTACACCTTTTGAATCAGAGGAGCAGTTAGATTTAGAAATTGGGCAAGAAGAAAAGAAAGAAGATACTGAATCAGAGCCGAGCTCAGGATTAAATGTTAAAACTATAGTTATTGCAGCATTATTGTTGTTGCCTATTATTTTCATTTTATACAAAACGATGGGTAACAAACCTGTTGAAGAGCCTGTAGCACAGCAAAATGTGCAGGTAGATATTGCTGCTTATGAGAATGCAGCAAATACAAATCCAACTTATGAGAATTTGTTGATTCTTTCAAACGTTTATATAAAAAATGGGCTTGCTGGCAAAGCAATTGCTCCGCTAGAAAAAGCAATTGCTTTAAAACCAGAGCTTGCCGATGCTTACAATAATCTTGGTTTTGCTTATACTATTATACAGCAGTATAAAAAAGGTATTGAATATTGTCAGAAAGCAATTGATATAGATACTGGTTATTTGTTGGCTAAAAACAATCTAAATTGGGCTAAAGGCGAACAACAAAAAGTTTTAGATGCAATTGCTGAACTTGAAAAAACAACGGAGGACAAAAGAAATGCTGATTATTATATATTTTTGGGTTTAAGCTATTTGAAATTACAGGATTACGAAAAAAGTATTCAAATTTGGAATAAAGCGTTAGAAAAAGATGCTAAAAATATAGCTGCGTTGAACAATATAGGTGTTGCATATATGTCGATGTTGGAATATGATAAAGCAATAGAAACCTTTACAAAAGCAACTCTAATTGATCCAAACGATCAGCTTTCTAAAAATAATTTAAACTGGGGTGTTGAAGAGAAAAAGGCTAAAGAGGAGTTAAAAAAACAAGAAGAAGAGGCAAAAAAAGCTACTGGCGTAGCAGCTGCTCCTGAAAAAGAAAAGAAAAAATCGAAAAAATAAGATTTCAATTAATTTGATAAAAAAGAATGGACATTTAATTTAAATGTCCATTCTTTTTTTATATTTATTGTATGCCAACAATCAACGAACATTTTTTTAAAAAAGCGAGCATCCTTTTTTTTATTCTCTTTTTTATAGTAGGGGTATTTGTTTTTTCAGACTATGGTATTTATTGGGATGAAAATGTGCAGCGTACCCAAATAGGTGAAATAAATTACCAATATATTGTTACTGGAGATAATACAGCCTTAATGGCTAATTTTCATAAGTATTATGGCCCAGCTTTTGAAATAATACTATCGGCAGCCGAAAACATATTAGGAGTGAAGGATGTACGAGCAATTTTTCTTTTACGACATGCAATTTGTTTTCTTACTTTCTACTTTGCCACAATTTGTTTTTACTTATTATGTTTAAACATTTTTAAGAGTTATAAATATGCTTTTCTGGGTCTTGTTATGTTTGTAATATCGCCCCGTATTTTTGCTGAAAGCTTTTATAATTCAAAAGACTTGTCGATGCTTTGTTTTTGCACAATAGCTGCATATACAATGTTTTTATTTATTGAAAAACAAACCTTATTAATGGCTGCGCTTCATGCACTTGCGTGTGGTTTTGTGGTAGATGTGCGAATTATGGGAGTTTTGATTCCTATTGCTACCGTTTATCTTTTTGTTTTAAGTAAACATAAAAATATTTTGTCCTTTATTTTGTTTGTTTCATATACTTGTTTATTTATTATTGCATTTTGGCCAGTAATGTGGACTGATCCCATAAAACATTTTATAGAAGCTTTTAAACAAATGAGCAACTACCCTGTATTGGGTTCTACTAATCTTTATTTAGGAGAAAATGTGCCAGCCGCAAATTTACCTTGGCATTATTTGCCTGTATGGATAATAATTACAACTCCAATCCTTTACAGTATTTTTTTTATGAAGGGGCTTTTTTTTGCTGCAAAAAATATAGTTACAGATTTTAGAAATACAGCTTTTTTACATGCGGTTCTCTTTATTTTATTTGCTCCTATACTAGCC
>JBASCV010000160.1:0-30318 GCA_049651825.1 Bacteroidia bacterium | reverse complement strand
GTATAATAGGTGCCTGCTCTATCGCAATACACTTTTCCAAATTTAGCGTCAAACTCTAATGCCTTATTATAATCGGCTATGGCTTCGTTGTATTTGCCTAACAAGTGGTACACATTACCTCTATTATTTAGTGCTTTGGGGAATTTGGGATTTTGTTTTATTGCCGCAGAATAATCTTCAATTGCTTTATCATACTGTTTTAAAGAAAAATAAATAACACCTCTATTATAATGTGCATCTGTATAGTTATCGCTGAGTTGTATTGTTTTAGTGAAATCAGCTAACGCTTGTTCATACTGTTTTCGTTCAAAATAAGTAACAGCTCTATTATTAAACGACTTTGGCGCTTCATCACACTTTTCTATCGCGTCCGACCATAAAGAAATACTATCAAACCAAACCATTGTTCGTATTTGAGCAATATAACTAAACACAAGCACTACTATTGACAAACCAACAATTAAAGGCGTTTTAAACCCTCTTAGTTTAGGATAGTTCCCCTCCATAACATTATTAAACCAGCGAGCTATTATAAAAAATATGCCTATGTAAGGAATATAAGAAAAACGATCTGCAATAATGGCGTCACCAACAGGTAATAATTGTAACACAAGTGCAATAGTTATTGAAAAGAAAGCAAACCCAAACACTATATCTTTGCCATACTTCATTGATTTATAAACCAGAAAAAAGATAATAGCAATTATAAAAGGCGCTACAGAATAAGCTATTGGATACATACCATTAGCACCTTTTTGAGGGTAGTTGTAGTAGCACGACATGTTTATCGGAATAAATACTTTCCACAAATAAGTCATTAATGCATAACAACTAAATAAAACACGGTCACCAAAATTATAATTAACAATGCCATCCAACGCACTTGCTGATTTTTGCGCACCAATTGCAACAATACCAAAAATTAATGCAAGTATAATAAATGGTATTTTTTCGATTATAATTTTTGAATTAAACTTTCTATCGTAAAAATAATCGATAGCAAAATATACAATTGCCGCACTTACAGCCATTGCTTTTGATAGTAGCGCCAAAAGAAACAGGGCTAAAGTTAATATATAAAATAAGCGTTTTCGTTTTTCATCTTTAAAAAAATAAATGTATGTACAAAATGAGGCTAATGTAAAAAATGTGTACAACACATCCTTGCGTTCGGATACCCACGAAACAGATTCAACGTGCATAGGATGTATTGCAAATAATAGGGCAGTAATGAATGCAACCCATTGCTGTCGGGTTAATAGCCAGATAAACAAAAACACCAACAATGAATTAAGTATATGAATAATTAGATTGGTAACATGGTACGGCTTAGGATTAAGTTTAAATAAACTATACTCAATGCTATAGGTGAGCATCGTAATTGGATGGTAGTTACCCAACACGTAACTACTAAAGGTATTTTTAATTGTATAACCTACACTATCACCGTGTAGTGTTTTTATATCAGGATTTTCAGAAATATAACCATGATCATCCCACGTGTTAATAAGCTGATTATCCAGCGATTTGAAATAAATAAAAACGGTAATTATTATCAACGGCAACAATAGCAAACGATTAAAACTTTGTTTGTGCAGATTGTTTTTGGGGGTGTTTTTTTTTGAATGTGTTTTCTCTTTCATAAAAAATAATTGAAAATTCATCAAAGCAATTTAGTGTTTTTTCTTTTTCGAAAAAGATAATAACTTTAGAACATTACTTGCAAAGTTATCGCTTAATCCAAATGCCCTTTTAATTTTAGTATATAAATTAAGAACTTGCTTATCTAAATAAATTCCTATTTTTTTTATCCCATCTTCTGGTCGCCCTTTGTAATTGGTTGAACGAATAATTACATTTTCCTTTTCTTCAGTATAGTAATAAAGTGCAATTGATTTACGCGTTACATTTGATGGACAATTTAATTTATCAGGATGTCCGTGAAATGAATGTTCATCGGTATTAAAAACAACACAACGATTAAATGTGGGAGCAATTTTTTGAACGCATTGTTTCATGTTTTTGTCCCACAACTCAAGGTGTCCATTAAATGCATCATCCCACAAAGGATTCAAATAAACAATCAAATTAACTCTTCTTCTCCAATTTTTATGATGCGGGTGAGCTGTAAAATCGGCATGAATATTTAAAAATCCGCCTTTTTCGGTTTGGTGTAATCCGCCACCCTCAAGCGCCTTATCGGCAAACAAATTTTCAATACCAGTTAACTCCGATAAATGAGCCACAAACACATCCGAATTAAGTTCATTAATAATTTCTTGAATTGTTTTTGGTATTAATTCAAAACGATTTAAACCATGTTTGCGCTCGTTGATATGTAAATAGTTAATCCAGCTTGAATCATTTACTGAGGGAAATTCCTGATGTGCCTTATTTATAATTTCAGTTTGTAGAAAATTGTCAATTACAATATGTGGATAGGGCTCATTTTTAGCATATTTATAATGTAATCCTTTAAAGTCAGTAGTAGAATTGATATATGAAAGCAATTGCAATGTATGTATGTTTTTACTGTTCATATTTAGGTATTAATTGAATTAAAAGATCTATATCAATAATTCAAACGTTAAAAAAGCGTAATTAGTTATATTAAAATGATGATTATTTATAACCGTTTTATTTTTTCATTCTACTATAATCGTAGATGTTTGATATTCAACAACATCACCAACACGAAGTTTATTTCGTTTACGGTATTCTGGTTGATTATTAACTTTAATCAAACCACTCTCAATTAAATTGTTTGCCTCAGCACCATTACTTACCCATGATACAGCTTTTATAAGCTGATTAAGATGTATAAATTCTCCTTTTATTTTAAACTTTTCCATGCTACTTACGTATAAACTGAAATTTATAAATTGATACGAATTTATACATTATCTTTGTAAGATGGATACAAATGAACAATACGATAAATTACGCGAATTACTGAATAAAAACGAAAATTGGCCTTTGGTATATATGTTTAAATTTATTATCCCTGCCGACAATCATAAAATCGCATTAATTGAGTCGAAATTTTCAGACGAAGCAACCATTACTCACAAAGAATCTTCGAGTGGTAAATACTTTAGTATTACAGTTAAAGAAGTAATGCTAAGTGCCGATGCTATTATCAACAAGTACAAAGAGATGAATGACATTGAAGGCTTGATAACCTTATAATTACCCAACAATCTCTATTAAATTTTTCTTAATTGTTGCAGCTATTTCATCGGTTGGCAAGTCGCTTTGCTCGTAACCGAAGGGGTCTTCAATTTCTTCAGCAAGTAGCTCTAAGCCAGCAAAAGCGTAGAAAACAAACAATACAATTGGTAAACTTACCCATTTGAAATCATCTACTAAACCTATTGGAAGCGTTATAATGTATATAAATATAATACGCTTAATAAACATACTGTATGAATAAGGGATGGGCGTTTTTTTAATACGCTCGCAAGCCCCCACAACATTAGTAAATGATCGCAACTCTTCATTTAACACGATAAACTTTTCTTCAGAAATTATGTTTTGTTTTAATAGATTTTCTGTTTCAATATAAAGCTGTTGTGCAATTCGATTAGGCACATGATTATACGTTTTTAATTCACTAAACATTAAGTTGGGGTGTTCTTCTAATTGCGATTCGATATAACCCATTCGTAAATGCTCTTTTAAAGCAAATGCATAGTTACTAATCAATATTCTGAAGCCTTTTTTAGTTTCTTTTTGTTCAGCAGGGATAAACGCATTTAGCTTTAACATTAAATTACGGCTATTGTTTACCAATTCGCCCCACAACTTGCGACCTTCCCACCAACGGTCGTAAGCAGTATTGGTTCTAAACACTAACAACAACGACAATACCAATCCTAACAAGGTATGCAACACTGTTGTACTTCTTAATTTTATTACTTGCAACTCCACATCTAAATAACACAATATCCCCGAATATGCTAACAATGCTATCATTGCAGGCATTATCATTTTAAAGGAGTCGGAGCGATGAAAATCAAAAATTAATTTAAACCAATCTTTGGGATTGTATGCTTTCATAAAAATGAATTACTATAAACGGTGTAAAAGAAAATGTCCCGTGAATATACAGGACATTTTCTTAAATCTTGATTTTTATAATCTTGAATCGACTACTACGCCTTCACATTAGCACGAATAATGTTCAATGCACCACCTGCTTTAAACCATTCTATTTGTTGTTCGTTATAGGTATGGTTTGCTTTTATTTCATCTTTGCTTCCATCTGCATGGTTCAAAACTAATGTTAATGGAGTATTTGGAGCAAATGAAGTTAAGCCAATAATATCAATAGAATCGTCTTCTTTTATTTTCTCATAATCAGCTTTGTTGGCAAATGTTAGTGCTAACATCCCTTGCTTTTTAAGATTTGTTTCGTGAATACGAGCAAATGATTTTACCAATACCGCACGTACGCCCAAATGACGAGGCTCCATAGCAGCGTGCTCACGAGATGAGCCTTCACCATAGTTTTCGTCACCAACTACAATAGAGCCAATGTTTTGTGCTTTGTACGCACGTTGTACTTTTGGTACTGATTCGTAATTGCCAGTTAATTGATTTTTTACGTTATCTGTTTTCTCGTTAAAGAAGTTAACAGCACCAATCAACATATTGTTAGAGATATTATCCAAGTGACCACGGAATTTCAACCATGGACCAGCCATTGAAATATGGTCGGTAGTACATTTGCCTTTGGCTTTAATTAACAATTTCAAGCCTTTCAAATCAACTCCCTCCCATGCAGCAAATGGGTCTAATAATTGTAAACGATCAGATGTTGGCGATACTGCCACAGTTAATTTACTTCCATCGGCTGCTGGTGCTTGATAGCCTGCATCTTCAACAGCAAAACCATTTGGAGGCAACTCATATCCTGTTGGAGCATCCAATTTTACTTGTTCTCCTTTTTCGTTTGTTAAATAATCGGTTAACGGATTAAATGTTAAATCGCCCGCAATAGCCATTGCTGTAACTATTTCAGGAGATGCAACAAATGCATAGGTGTTTGGATTTCCATCAGCACGTTTTGCAAAGTTTCTGTTGAAGGAGTGAATAATGGTGTTTTTTTCTTGTTTTTCAGCACCCATCCTGTCCCACATTCCAATACATGGACCACAAGCATTGGTAAATACTTTAGCGCCAATTTGATCAAACACATCTAAAAAACCATCACGTTTAATTGTGAAACGAATTTGCTCAGAACCAGGATTGATAAGGTATTCCGACTTTGATTTTAAATTTTTAGAAGCTACTTGTTTTGCTAAACTCACAGCACGAGAAATATCTTCGTACGATGAGTTGGTACATGAACCCAACAAACCAACCGATATTTTTAATGGCCAACCATTTTTAATTGCTTCTTCTTTCAATTTAGAAATAGGAGTAGCTAAATCTGGTGTAAATGGACCATTAACGTGTGGTTCTAATTCCGATAAATTGATTTCAATTACTTGGTCAAAATACTTATCAGGGTTTGCATATACATCTGCATCAGCTGTTAAATGTTCTTTTACACCATCTGCTAAAGCGGCTACATCTGCTCTACCCGTTGCTTTTAAATATCTCGACATTGAATCATCGTAACCAAATGTAGAAGTAGTAGCACCTATTTCGGCACCCATATTACAAATTGTACCTTTTCCTGTACAGCTCATTGCTACTGCACCTTCGCCAAAATACTCAACAACAGCATCAGTACCACCTTTAACAGTTAGTAAACCTGCTACTTTTAAGATAACATCTTTAGGAGCTGTCCAACCGTTCAATTTGCCTGTTAATTTAACACCAATTAATTTTGGCATTTTCAATTCCCAAGCCAAACCTGCCATTACATCGCACGCATCAGCACCACCAACACCTATTGCAATCATACCCAAACCACCTGCATTTACAGTGTGCGAGTCAGTACCAATCATCATTCCACCAGGGAATGCGTAATTTTCTAAAACCACTTGGTGAATAATACCTGCGCCTGGTTTCCAAAACCCGATACCATATTTATTTGATACAGAAGCTAAGAAATCAAATACTTCTTTACTTTCTTTTTGAGCAAATGCCAAATCTTCGCCAGCACCATTTTTAGCGGTAATCAGGTGGTCGCAATGAACTGTAGAAGGAACAGCTACTTTAGGACGCCCAGACTGCATAAATTGTAACAATGCCATTTGAGCTGTTGCATCTTGCATCGCCACTCTATCTGGAGCGAAATCTACGTATGATTTTCCTCTTGAAAAATTTTCTGATTTTTGATCTTTGTGAAGATGTGAATACAGAATTTTTTCAGTTAACGTAAGCGGACGACCTACCAATTTGCGTGCTGCTTCTACTTTTACTGGAAGATTTTTATATACTTCCTTAATCATCTCAATGTCAAATGCCATAGTTTTGGAATTTATTGTTTTTTATTTTTAGGTTTCTTAAAAGTCTTAAGATGGATAAGTACCAAAGATACTGATATTGTAGCAAATTTGGAATAATTTAAAGTAAAAAAATGCCACTTTTTAGTGTATTTTCTTGTATTGAATGACGCAAATTGTTATATTTTTCTGTTTTTAACAGCTTGTATTTGCTGTAATTTTTCAATATCAATTTTGTCTTGGGGTCTTCCTGTTGTTAATTTTGAAAGTATTAGATGATTCAAATGAATGAACGGGATAGAAATACCGTCCAAAACTGCAATTGTTTTTTGCTGCCAAGCATCGTTAAAACTAACTCCTGAAATGTAAGTGAGAAAATCAATTTTAAAGGGCTCTTCACCATCAATAAAAACAATGGGTTTAGCAAAATCTAATTCATTCAATTGTGAGAGTGTATCTTCTGTAATGTTTAGATTCCTGAAACTTTGAAGAATTTTATTTTTATTTTTCGCATTATCTGGTTTTATCCATAAGTCTATGTCGCCAGTGGTTCTTCTTTAGCCATGGAAATTAACAGCATAGCCTCCCACAACAAGATATTCAACTTCGTTTTTATTGAGTTCGTTTAGTAAATTAAATGTTTATTCATCAAAAATATTCATTTTATCGTTGTATTATTTTGATTGAATGTCTCTGTGGTAAGTTATTGGGATCATATCCATGCATGGCATAGGCAATATTTATAAATTTTCTTAATTGTTGTAATATTTGTTCTGAATTTAAAGCAGCCATTTGATTTAATTCATAAGCTTCTTGTTCTTCAAATGATTTAAAAACACGAATTTTCCTTTCACTATAAGTTGCCGAAGGCTCCTTTAGCTCTTTTTTTTTCGCATTTGATGAATATGTTTTTTTTTTAGACATTTTGTTCTCCAACTGTCAATCTTATTCCACATAAGTAGGCGTATTGCACGATTCTCTTCTGCCAGCAAATTCATATTTCAGCCCAAGTCTTAGCTCTATGTTTTTATTCCAAACATCCAACGAAGAAGTTGTATAAGCAGGCAGTACGATATCTGGGTTATAAAAAGCTTCGACAAACGGTTTGAAATTACCATAGCTTACAAGTTCTGTACCTGCACCAACAGCTAAGTTTCCATGTAATTTAGAGAAACTACTAGTGATGGTTGGAGAGCTAGTGTTTTGTCCCAAATTATACTCCAACCGAGGCCCTACAAGTATGTAAGGAATAATGCTATACATCTCATAACGGAATTTTAAATAGTTGTTCCAGCAAATGTATTGAAGCTTATTTTTATAGGTATTTTCAGGCTGTTTGTCTCTTGACCCTTTTTCGTTATATTGAATTTCGCTTACCCAGCGCACATAATTTGCGCTAAAAAATTCAGCAAAAATGCTACCGTTAAGCCCTAGTGTGTACTTTTTGCGTGAAAGCGCATCAGGATTGTTGAAGTAAAACTTTTGATTCCCTAATGAGCCTCCTGCTGTAATGCCTATACTATTTAAAAATTGGGCATTGGCAATACAAGCAACAATTACTAGAGTACATACTAGTGCTATTTTTTTCATAAGCGAATAATTTTTTTTAGCTGCTTTATGGAATACGCCAATTTGAAAAAATATTTTTATTTATTGTTTGTACTTTTTGCAAACATAGCTATTTCATGCTTTTATAACGCTTGTGTTTACGCAATATTGTTTACCAATACAGCACTCGAAGCTTCTACTGCTGGACTTATCTTTTTTACTAAACCTTGCAACACTTTGCCTGGGCCCACCTCAACAAAAGTTGTGGCACCATCAGCAACCATTTGCTGCACCGTTTGTGTCCATTTAACAGGCGCGGTAAGCTGTGCAATTAAATTTGCTTTTATTTCTGTTGGGCTTGAAACTGCACTAGCTGTTACATTTTGATAAACTGGACAAATAGGTTGGTTGAAAGTAGTCGCATTAATTGCTGCTTCTAGTTCAATACGTGCAGGTTCCATTAATGGCGAGTGAAATGCACCACCTACAGGTAACACCAATGCTCTCTTTGCGCCCGCGGCTTTTAATTTTTCACATGCAATGTTTATACCATTTGTAGAACCTGATATTACCAATTGCCCGGGACTGTTATAGTTTGCAGCCACAACTACCTCGCCACTTTTTGTTATTTCAGCACAAATCTCTTCAATAATTTTATCATCCAAATTCAATATTGCAGCCATTGTTGATGGGTTTAATTCGCAGGCTTTTTGCATTGCCATTGCTCTTTTTGATACCAATACAAGTGCGTCTTCAAACGATAATGTTTTATTGGCTACCAATGCTGAAAATTCTCCCAGACTATGCCCTGCAACCATATCTGGTTGTAGTGAATCACCCAATGTTTTTGCGAGTATTACAGAATGTAAAAAGATAGCTGGTTGTGTTACATTTGTTTGTTTCAAAGCTTCATCAGTACCTGTAAACATGATATCTGTTATTCTAAAGCCAAGTATATCGTTCGCTTTTTCAAAAAAGTCTTTTGCCAAAGGAGAATTTTCATAGATGTCTTTACCCATGCCTGAAAATTGTGAACCTTGTCCTGGAAATATGTATGCTTTCATATTTAATTGTTTTAAAATTAATTTGATTCAATATTACTGAAAATAAAAAGAAACTAGTGTTGCTGCTTTTTGTTTTTATTAACAACGTTTTGCTTATTGTATGGCTTATAAAATGTCTTAGTAAATAAGTGTTTTAACTACTTTTTGAAAAGACGAGTTTCCTATTCTTACAAGATACGTTCCTTTACTTAATTCTTGGACGCCTATTTTTTCCGAAATTTTATCCCCTATTGGCAATGCTGTTTTATGTGTTATTAGTTTTCCCGACATGTCAAACAAATCAATACTAACAGTGTTTGCTCCACTCAATTGATTCGCTTCAATTTTTAATACATCGTTTAATTGAAACACCGTTAAATTTACTGTTGATTTGTTTTCCTTTATTGATGAGAAAGAAGTCATGTCAAACGAAAAAATTCGTGTTCTTGTTTTATTAGCATCTCTATACATTCCTGTATGCCAAAAGGTATGACCATCAGGGTCTAGAGACGTTTGTGAATAATCGCCCCATCGCTCAATAAAAGGTTGAGAACTTTGGCCTGCAATTGCAATTTGTTCGTTAAAAGTAAAAACACCCAATGGGTCACTAGCAAGTCTTCCTGTATAGCCAATGCTTGGGTAAGTATTTAGGCCTGATATTGAATATGCAATGCCAATATTGCCATCATCATCCATAGCCATACTGCCTATCCATCTACTTTCAGAGTCGGGTGCAAAAGTACCTTGTTGATAAATGCTCCACTCGCCAGTTGTGCTATTTTGACGTAATTCGTACCAGCGTATTCCTGCATGATTTGTTGAATCTGGTTGTGCAACATTTACTGTCGAACAGAGCAGAACAGAATTATATCCAGTCCAAATGCGATATTGTGCACGTTGCATAAAAGCTCCAGTTACCCCATCCAAAAGTTGAGATTCGTTTTTTTGAGGAATATCTTGGTATGTGAACGAAAAATGAGAGTTAAAAGGTGCTGTTTCGAGTGTATCTAAAGTTATTGAGGTGTTTGATGGATTGTTCCAATCCGTAGTCATTGAAATAATGTGAATCCTGTCGGCATTACCCCAGCTATCGTCTTCCATCACAAAAAAGTAAGATGGTGTTCCATTAGGAGGTAATTGTCCATCAGCATCGGAACCTAATGGCGAAAAGAAACCATTATCAGGGAAGCTAGGTATGCTTTTTACAATCATGCCAGCTGTTGTGTCACCCGCAATCATTTTGTTGCGATCAAGTACAACTATTTTTTTATCCTGCGCATTATAGGTTAGGTAATAGCCATCCGTCCATATCGATAAACGTGGATAATCTACAAAATCAATACCACTAGGAATAAATATATATTTATAAAAAGTTCCTGTTGGGTCAGGGCTTGTAGATACAGCAAGCATAATTTCGCGCGTATCAACTTGTATCTGACTAATAAGCCATCTGTCGGCAAATTTATCGTATAAAACAACAGGGTCGCCATAACTAGTGCTTCCTGGCCATATACTTTCTAAAGCAAGTTCAGCCATTAAAGGGTTTCCAGATTTATCATATACTCTGTATGAAAAATTAATTGCTTGCACAAAATGATTGGAACCCGCAGCTCCAGAAGGGTCATATGGGCCTCCAATACCATCAGATATATTACCAAGGCCTTGCCAATTAGCTAATGTTGATGCTATTTGTTTACTTCCTTGTTGTTTTTGAATCAAAGGGTCGGCAATAAAACTTGTATGTTGATTTTTTAGCGGAATTCGCGTATTACGTTTGTGTGCTTTTTTCTGATTGTTGGGATTTATAGGATGTGTTTTTACTAATTCTTTCAATGGTTCTGAGATTCCAAAACTTTTACATTTGTTGTAATATACATCTGTACTTTTTAATTCTTGTGCATAAAAATATGTGACAAAGTAACAACAGAAAAATAGACTTGCAGATATTTTGCTCATTTGTTTTAGTATAAAGTTTACATACTAAAATAGTAAAAAATAATTAAACAAAAAAGGAAAGGATTTATACAAATTTGTATAAATCCTTTCCTTTTTTGTGGTAAAGCTTTAAAAATTATTTTCTATCGCCAAATAAACGAAGCAAATGCATAAAAAGATTAATAAAATCTAAATACAACGACAATGCTCCCATGATAACTAATTTACCTGTAGATGCTGTCCCTAGCTCAACTCCAGCACCAATGTTTTTTAATTTTTGAACATCGTAAGCTGTTAAACCAGTAAATACCAATACTCCTATGAAACTAATAATGTAGCTCATTGTATCGCTATGTAAAAACATATTAATAAGACTTGCAATTACAATTCCAATCAAGCCCATAATCATGATTGAACCAAATTTTGTCAAATCTGTTTTGGTAGTATACCCAACCACAGCCATTGTTCCAAACATACCAGCCGCTGATAAAAATGTTGATAAAATAGACCCCGATGTATAGATCAAAAATATAAAACTCAAGCTCATACCCATTACTGCCGAATACAATAAAAACAAGAACAATAAAGCAGGGTAGGATAAACGATTCATTCCAAACGACATAATAAGCACAAATGCCAATGGCGCAAACATTACCACATATCCAAATATGGATAAGCCACCAGATTCAGCATTGATAAGCAAAGACATTAATTCTATGCTGTATCCAAAATAATAAGCCACAATTGAAGTGATAGCCAGTGCAGCAAACATCCAAGAGAACACACTCGACATAAAAGTTTTAGATATCGCAGCGGTTTCTTCTTGCGATTGAACGTAATTAAAATTATTAGTTTCCATATAGTTGATTTATTTATTTTTAAATTAATAGTACAAAGATAATACCTCTTTTATCGTTTCTGCAAAAATGGCAGATTTTTAACACTTTTTGACAACAAAACTAATGTAATTTAGACCCAATTAAGCTTATAAACTCCTTACGTGTAGTATCTTTCATAAATTCGCCAGTAAATGCTGATGTGGTAGTTACCGAGTTTTGTTTTTGAATACCACGCATTTGCATACACAAGTGCGAACATTCTATAACAACCGCTACTCCTAATGGTTTTAATGTATTTTCAATACAATCGCGTATTTCGGTAGTTAAACGTTCTTGCACTTGTAGGCGTCTTGAAAAAGCATCCACAATGCGCGGTATTTTGCTCAACCCTACAATATGTCCGTTGGGTATATAGGAAACATGTGCTTTGCCAAAAAATGGTAATAAATGATGTTCGCACATGCTATAAACTTCTATGTCTTTTACAATTACCATTTGCTTGTAATCCTCTTTAAACATTGCACTTTGCAAAATTTCTTCAGGATTCAAATCATAGCCATGGGTTAAAAACTGCATTGCTTTAGCAACACGTTCAGGTGTTTTTAGCAAACCTTCTCGCTCAGGATTTTCACCAATAGAACTTAATATTGTTTTATAATTAGAAGCTATGCTATTAACTGACTCAAGGTTGTATCTGTCAATTTTTTTATAGCCTTCTATTTCGTCAAATTCGTCATGATTGCTCATAAATATTTTTTTTCAAGTAAGAATCAAGATGTAAGAATCAAGAGCCAAGATTTAAGAACTAAGAGTTAAGATGTTAGAACTAAGAATCAAGATTTTAGACTTTTTACTAAAAACTAACAACTTAACATTAAAAACTTAAAAATTATTCCCCAAAATACTCTACGTAATTATTTTCAGTTTCATATAGCTTTATCGCATGCAGCTGACATCCCATAGCATCAATATGTGGTTGCAACTCTTTCCAGATAGCGATGGCTACATTTTCAGTAGATGGCATGATGTTTTTCATAAAATCCACATCTAAATTCAAATTTTTATGATCGAGTTTATCCGTAACATGCTTGCGAATCAACGCACTAATGTCTTTTAGATTTGCCGAATAGCCCGTATCGGGATTTATTTTGCCTTTTACAGTTACGTATAAATTATAATTATGTCCGTGCCAATTCGGGTTAGCACATTTTCCAAACATGTCGAGATTTTGTTCATCGCTCCAGTTTGGATTGAATAGTTTATGAGCCGCATTAAAGTGCTCTCTTCGCGTTATGTATATCATACTACAAATATACTATGAAAAATAATTGTAAAAGGCCTAAATTTACTTATTCGTTATTGTTGTAAACGATTAGCTCAATTTTTATTATATTTAATGTTATGAAACTACTCATTGTTACTGCAACATCTCTAGAAATTTTACCACTTCTAAACCACACAGGTATTGAAGCTTGGCATGAAGGCGATATATTTAAGAGTGTTTTGTACAATGGCATTCATTTGGATATTCTTATTACAGGTGTAGGAATGGTTGCAACAGCTTATTGGATGGGAAAAAAACTAAATTCATCGTACACATTAGTTATTAATGCAGGCATTTGCGGAGCTTTTAATCGTAATATTGAAATTGGAGATGTTGTAAATGTTGTAGAAGATACTTTTTCTGAATTGGGAGCTCAAGATGATGAAGTATTTTTAAGCTTATCTGAATTGAATTTACAGGGAATAACAACAGTTCACAATGTAAAAAACGCTATAAATAATGAAGTTGTAGTTACAATTCCTAAAGTAAATGGCATTAGCGTAAACACCGTACATGGCAATGAATTGGCAATTGAAAAGGTGATTAAAAAATTCCACCCAATGATTGAAAGTATGGAAGGTGCGGCATTTATGATGGCTTGCGATTTGGAACAGGTTGAGTATGTGCAATTACGAGCTGTTTCTAACTATGTAGAACGCAGAAATAGAGAAAATTGGAACATTCCATTGGCAATTAAAAATTTAAATAATAAATTACTTGATGTAATCAATGTGTTTCAAGTAAAAAACAAGTAAAAAAATGGATTCTTTACTAACACCCAAAAAAACAGATTCCAGCCTAAGTATTGGTTTTAGCCCATGCCCGAACGATTGCTTTATTTTTGATGCTCTTATTCATAACAAAATTGATACCGAGGGGTTGAAATTTGATGTTTTTATGGGCGATGTTGAAGCCCTAAACCAAAAAGCTTTTAAAGGCGATTTAGATATTACTAAATTGAGTTATCATGCATATGCACACCTAACAAAATTGTATCAATTACTTGACTCAGGAAGTGCTTTGGGCAATAATTGTGGGCCATTATTGATTACGAATGGCTCACCTTCTGCTATACTTGCTGAACTTGAAAATCCAAGCACCAAACTAACTATTGCTATACCAGGGAAATACACCACAGCAAACTTTCTGTTATCGTTAGCTTTTCCTAGGGCAAAAAACAAAACTGAAATGCTGTTTTCTGACATTGAAGAAGCTGTTTTATCCGGACAAGTTGATGCAGGTTTAATTATTCACGAAAACAGATTTACCTACGAACAAAAAGGATTAAAAAAAATAGTTGATTTAGGTGAATTTTGGGAAACATTAACTCAAATGCCTATCCCTTTAGGCGGTATTGTTATCAAGAGATCCTTATCAGATGATATTAAACTGAAGGTAAATAGGGTATTACGCAAAAGCGTTGAGTATGCGTTTGCAAACCCAAAATCAAGTCTTAACTTTGTAAAAGCACATGCCCAAGAAATGAGTGAAGAGGTTATGTACAAACATATTGATTTGTATGTAAATAATTATTCGGTTGATTTAGGTAAAACTGGTCGCAAAGCAGTGCAATTATTGTTTGACAAAGCACAGCATTTGAACATAATAAATAAAATAGAAGAAAATATATTTTTATAAATAGCAGATTTGAACTGGATTAATAAAACATCCCATATCTCAAATCTCATGTCTCAAATCTAATATATGATAATAATAACGGGTGCAGCAGGCTTTATAGGTAGTTGTTTAGTTGCAAAACTAAACGAAGAAGGCTTCAAAGATTTGATTCTTGTAGACGATTTTTCCAATGTAGAAAAGATGAAAAATTTGGAGGGTAAATTATATTCTCAAAAAGTTCATCGCGATGATTTTATTGCTTGGTTAAAAGCCAATCAACGTTTAGTTCAGTTTGTATTTCACATTGGAGCACGTACCGATACGACAGAATTTAACAAGGAAATATTTGACAAACTAAATCTAAACTACACAAAAGATTTATGGAATGTTTGTGTTGAATTTGGTTTACCATTGGTATATGCATCATCTGCCGCTACATACGGTTTGGGCGAGTATGGATACGATGATAATGAGGGATTAATAGACAAATTAAAACCATTAAATCCTTATGGTGATTCAAAAAACGATTTTGATAAATGGGCTTTAGTACAGGCTAAAAAGCCTTATTTTTGGGTAGGTTTAAAATTTTTCAATGTTTATGGACCAAATGAATATCATAAAGCCCGAATGGCTTCTGTAATATTTCATGCCTACAATCAAATTCAAGAAAAAGGGAACGTAAAATTATTTAGATCTCACAACCCCAATTACAAAGATGGCGAGCAATTGCGTGACTTTGTATATGTAAAAGACCTAGTAAATGTGTGTTATTTTTTATTACACCATCGTAAAAATTCAGGAATTTATAATTTAGGTTCGGGCAAAGCACGTACGTTTGTTGATTTAGCTAAAGCTACCTTTAAAGCATTAAATAAAATGCCAGAAATTAATTTTGTTGACACGCCATTGGATATACGTGATAAATATCAGTATTTTACAGAGGCCAATATGGCAAAATTAAAGTCGATCGGATACTCACAACCTTTTTACAGCCTAGAGGAAGGGATTAACGATTACGTAAAAAATTATTTAACAACCAATAAGAGGATGTAAAATTGCACTAGTTTAATGAAGTAATGTTACGTCTCCACTTTGGTTAACCTCTTTGCCATTATTAAATTTAAGATAGGCTTTCCAAACATAAACGCCCTGCTCACAAAGTCGTCCTTTATAATAACCATCCCAACCCATATTCACATCATCGGTATCAAATACTATCTCCCCCCACCTGTTATATATCGACAACTTATATTCTACAACTCCTGATGTATACGGGAAAAATATATCATTGTTAGTTGTAAATTGAGTATAAGCCCCACCAGGGCTTCCATCAAGATTAGGACTAAAAGCATTGGGATAAACAACATCGGCTGTTGTAATTACAGTTGTAGAAGTAGTATCAGGACAACCAAATTGATTTACCGCAATTAATTGAATTTGGAATGTATTTACAGATGTGTACAGATGTTGTGGCTCGAATGAAGTAGATGTTGCGCCATCGCCAAAATCCCAAAAATAATTAACCGCTCCTGCTGATTGATTTGTTGTGCTTAAAATATCATAAGGCAATTCAAAACTTGTTGCATTTACTGAAAATGCAGCAATAGGAAATGGATGAACGGTAATCACAAGAGGAGTAGTGCTATTCACATTTGAGCAACCACCAGCCGAAGTTACACTTAAACTTACATTATAACTACCCGCTTGTGGATACGTATGACTAGGGTTTTGTAATGTAGAAGTTGTGCCATCACCAAAATCCCACAACCAAGAATTTAACGTATCACCAGGTATCGTACCAGGCAAAGATGAGAAATCAGTAAAGTTAACAGCAAGTGGGTAACATCCTGAAGTATCGTCAGCAGCAGTTAATACTGTTGGCACCACAGTAACAACTGTAACTTGACCAGCAGTAGGCGCAGGCAACTGACAGGTGCTTCCATCAGAAAGAATAAAGTTTAGTAATAATGCTGGGGTAGCAACTATATCTGTGTTATACGTATATTGTGTAACCGGATTGGTTGTTGTAACAACATTACCATCACCAAAGTCCCATGTATAGGAAATAGCAGTACTGCTAACAGCAGTAAATGTAGGCGTTAGTGGCGGACAGCCAGCTACAGGAGCAAATGAGAACGTTCCAGTTGGTCCAGGAACATCAACAACGTTTACTACGGTATCGGAACAACCTGCAATATTTGTTGTGATTAAGGATACAGTATAGCTTGCTGGTAAAGTATACGCATGCATAGGGTTTTGCTGAATTGCAGAGGCTAAATCTCCAAAATCCCACTGCCAAGCGCTTATCGAATCTCCAGTACTAAGTTCGGTAAACTGCATATTGGTAAATCCGCAACCAATCAAAAGTACAGAATCAGAAAAAGCAGACGTAGGATGTTGTATTAATATTTGATCTTGAATAGAACTTACACAACCATTAACATCTGTAACCGTAAGCGTAACAGTATAGGTGTTATCTGCTGTATAAAGATGAGTAGCAACAATGCCTGTTGTTGTACCTCCATCGCCAAAATTCCAACTATAAGTAGCAGGTGCGGCAGCCATTGTACCCGATGCATCAAATATTACCACTTCATTTCTACAAGCAAATGTATCGGCTACAAATGCTGGAATAGGAAAAGTGGGTTGTATATAGTTATTGTAGGTAATTGATTTTGTGCAACCATTTATATCCGTTACAGTCATTGTAACATTATAACTTCCTGAAGCTGTATACGTGTGATTTACGGTTGGTGTTGTAACCGTTTCGGTAGGCGTACCATCGCCAAAATCCCAAGTCCATTGAACTAAGGCAGAATCAGATACTGAATTATCAGAAAAAACCACAGCTAATGGCGTACAACCAGCGGTAACACTTGCTGCTAAATCAGGAGTTGGGCCATATACGTTTACCAGGTTTGTTGCAGTATCGGTACATCCGTTTATATCTGTTATAATAAGTGTTGCAGTATCTAAACCAGGATTAAAATAAACGTGCGTAACAGGCGATGGCGTTGGATCGTCAGGACTACCATCACCGTATTGCCAAACAACAGAACTTTCGTCTTGCGATGTACTGGTTAATATTACAGCAAGCGGATAACAGCCTTGAGGCGGAGATACATTGAACTGAGCGATGGGCTCAGTAATAGCAATTATTTGAGGGGCTG
This sequence comes from Bacteroidia bacterium, assembly GCA_049651825.1. Lineage (GTDB taxonomy): Bacteria > Bacteroidota > Bacteroidia > 2-12-FULL-35-15 > 2-12-FULL-35-15 > 2-12-FULL-35-15. Next base: position 12,444 of record JBASCV010000160.1, on the reverse strand, counting down.
TGCTAAAACAGCCGGTTGTATAATTATAAGCTGTTAGTCTTACGGTTTTATTGCCTCGAGAAGCAAATGTATGCGTTGGCATGGTATCTTGTATTACAAGTGGGCTACCATCTCCAAAATCCCATATAATCGAATCGGCTCCTAACGACTCGTCATTAAAAGTTACATTATAGGTATCTTCACAATCAACCACATAGCTAAATATTGGTTTAGGTGGTAGTATCCGAATAATATCATCGAGCTGTAATGTATCAGCACACCCATTATTAAATACAATTTGACGCACATAAAATGTACCTGTATCAGGAAAAAGATTGGTAACCGGGTTGTAAGGCATTGTAGCTCCGAAAGGAGTAGAAAAAGTACCTTGATTTACATCAAACTCCCAAAAAGCGGAATCAGCACCAGTAGATAAATCAACAAATTCGGCCTCTGTACCATAACAAACAGTTGGGTCTACAACTGAAAAATTGGCCGTAGGCTTTGTTCCTGTTTGTATATAATTTATTTTGGTTATTGAATCGCGACAACCAGAAGCGGTTTCAACGGTTAAAGAAACAGTATAATCACCTAAAGCATTGTAAGTATTTGATGCTGTTGAATCTGCTGTAATAGCAGTTCCGTTTCCGTAATTCCATTCATAGCTTACAATGGGGTCGAAATCGGAAACGCTAGTACTTGTAAATGTTACTGGCAGTGGCACACAGCCCTGAAATGGTGAGGCAGTAAAATCTGCATTAACATCAGCAATGGTTATAAAATCAGTTTTTGTTTCAGTTGCGGTACAACCATTAGCACCACTGGTAACGGTAAGTTCAACGGTATATGCACCAGGCGAAGAGTAGGTGTATGAAAAGTTTGCAGTAGAACCAAGTGTAAGTGGTGGAGAACCATCACCAAAATCCCAAGTATATAAATTTCCTGGTGTAGAAGTATTACTAAAAATAACACCTAACGGTGCCGAACAGGAGCTTGTTTGATTAGCACTAAATGCAGCTGTTGGCGAAGGGTCTATTGTTATATAATTTGTTTTGGTTTCGGTATCGGTACAATTGCCTGTTCCTTCCACCAACGTTACGGTGTATACTCCGCCTGTAGCATATATGTGCGTAGGACTAGCATCTGTAGAAGTTGTTCCATCGCCAAAATCCCACAGATGGTTGGCTGTTAATGGAAACGATTGATTGGTAAAGGTTACCACATGTCCGGCACAGGCCGAAGTTACATCAGCAGTAAAATTAGTGGTAATATTTTGTATTCCTATGTAGTTATTTACCGTTGTTGTGCTAGAACAAGCCCCTTGCGTTACCGTAAGACTTACGTTGTAGCCACCTAATGCATTATACGTATTTGAAGGATTTTGTTGTGTTGACGTATTGCCATCGCCAAAATTCCACAAATAACTCACCGTGCCAGTTACAGTAGATGTACTGGTAAAGTTAACAGATAATGGTGGGGCACAAGCTGAAATAGGGCTTCCTGAAAAGGAAGCAACAGGAGTTGGTGCAATAACAATATTTTCAATTACATTGTCAGAACAACCATTAACATCAGTAACAATAACACTGACAGGAAATGTGTTAGCAGATGTATAGGAATGGGTAATTGAATTAGAATTTGTATTTTGTCCTGTTCCATCTCCAAAATCCCAAGCCCAAGAAGCAATTGCGCCATCGCCTAAAGTTGAATTATCGGTAAACGTAACTGACTGACCAGGACATGAAGGCATTGTACTTACAGTAAAGTCAGCAACGGGGTCGTTATAAACGGTTATTGTTGCAGAAGCAGTATTGCTGCTCCCTCCATTGGTTGCAGTTAAAGTAACAGTGAAGGTGCCCGGAGTTGAAAAAATTGCACCAGGGCTAGTTACTGTTGATGTATTGCCATTTCCAAAATTCCAAGCATAAGTTGTTCCACCACTAGGTGTTGACGTATTGGTAAAACTAACACTCAAAGGAGCACAGCCTGCTGATATATTAGTTGTAAAACTTGCTGTAACCTGAGCAAGCGCACTAAATGAACATACAAAGCATACTAAAACAGTTATAGCCCAAACTATTAAGTTGTTGTTAATGAATTTATTATGTATTTTATTGTATTTCATTGCAATATTTTCAAAAATAACTAAAAAACACAGACCAACAATAACTAACTACAAATTGTTTTTTTAGTGGAACGCAATTTTCTGCAAGCTTGATAAAAACAGTTTGTTGATTTATAGATTCATATAAGTTGTAAATAGTTGCATTTAAACAAGGACTAAAAGTACAGTAGCATATTATTTTTTTATCTTCGTGTAAAATTTAGTACCATAAAACAGAACAGCAAACAACACAATCAATTTAAAATGAGCGAGTTAACAAACCTAAATGCCATATCTCCAGTTGATGGACGCTATAGAACAGCCACATTGCCTTTGGCAAACTATTTTTCGGAAGCGGCTTTGATAAAATACAGAGTATTGGTTGAGGTAGAGTATTTTATTGCCTTATGTGATTTACCATTGCCTCAGTTGGCTGGTTTTGATAAAAGTTTATACCCTTTATTGCGTAGTATTTATTTGAATTTTAGTGAAGCCGATGCCAATCAAATTAAGCAAATAGAAAAGGTTACTAACCACGATGTAAAGGCTGTAGAGTATTTTTTGAAAGAAAAGTTTGATGCACTCAATTTATCTACACAAAAGGAGTTTATACATTTTGGACTTACATCTCAAGACATTAATAATACGGCAATCCCCTACTCCTTAAAGGATGCAATGACAAACACCATGTTGCCATTCCTGGATGAGGTGATTACTAAATTAAAAAAACTTTCTAACGATTGGGATGCTGTATCAATGTTGGCGCGTACACACGGGCAGGCGGCTTCCCCAACCCGTTTGGGCAAAGAAATCAATGTTTTTGTTACACGATTAAATGCACAGTTAGAGCAATTAAAAAATGTGCCTTTTAGTGCAAAATTTGGTGGCGCAACTGGCAATTTGAATGCGCATCATGTAGCTTATCCTCAAATTGATTGGCTTGCCTTTGCAAATAAATTTGTGAATGATTGTTTGGGGCTAAATCGTTCATATCCAACCACTCAGATAGAGCATTACGATAATTTTGCAGCGTATTGCGATGCCCTAAAACGCATCAATAACATCATTATTGATTTGGATAGAGATATTTGGGCGTATATTTCCATGAATTATTTTAAACAGAAGATTAAAGAAGGTGAAATTGGTTCATCTGCCATGCCACACAAGGTAAATCCAATCGATTTTGAAAATTCGGAAGGAAATTTAGGCGTTGCGAATGCTTTGTTAGAACATTTTGCTGCTAAGTTACCTATATCACGCCTACAAAGAGATTTAACAGATTCAACTGTTTTGAGAAATATTGGTGTTCCTCTTGCGCATAGCCTTATTGCCTACAAATCCTTACTAAAAGGATTGGATAAATTAATCCTAAATACAGCTGCTATTGAAAAGGATTTGGAGGATAATTGGGCAGTAGTTGCCGAAGCGATACAGACAGTGCTTCGTAGAGAGGGGTATCCAAAACCTTATGAAGCGCTTAAAGAATTAACACGTGTAAATACAGCAATAACAAAAGAAAGTATCGCTGCGTTTATTGAAACGTTAAATGTGAGCGATGCTGTGAAATTTGAGTTGAAACAAATATCGCCATCAAGTTATACAGGTATTTAATGTAACTTGATGGAGATAGTTTTAGGCAATAAGTTTCACCACATAATAATTCTTTTTCCCTTTTTGAATTAAAATGTATTTATTGTTTATACAGTATTGTGCATTGATAACCAATTCCAAGTTTTCAATTTTTGCTTTGTTTATTGATACACCACCCGCCTGAATCATTTTTTTTGCCTCACTTTTTGAAGGAAATATTTTTGTTTTTTCGGTGGTAAAATCAATGATTGAAACTCCGCTATTAATCTCATTTTTAGGTATTTCGTATTGTTCAACGCCTTCAAAAATGCTCAAAAAATCATCTTCCGATAATTTTTGCAATTGCTCGGCAGTACCTTTTCCAAACAATATTTCTGACGCTTCAACAGCAGCAATGTAATCAGCTTCGGAATGAACACGTGTTGTAATGTCTTTTGCCAACGCTTTTTGTAGAACACGTAAGTGTGGAGCAGTGGCATGTTCGGCTTCCAATTTTTCTATTTCATCTTTAGTGAACAAGGTAAAAATACGAATGTAGTTTTTTACATCTTCATCGCTTGCATTCAACCAAAACTGATAAAATTTATAAGGCGAAGTTTTTGCTTTATCCAACCAAACATTACCACTTTCGCTTTTACCAAATTTTGTTCCATCCGCCTTTTTTATCAAAGGTGTAGTTAAGGCATATGCATCGCCTCCGTCTTTTCGTCTGATAAGTTCTGTACCCGTTACAATGTTTCCCCACTGATCAGAACCACCCATTTGTAGTTTTATATTTTTGTTCTTCCACAAATAGTAAAAGTCGTAACCTTGAACTAATTGGTAACTAAATTCAGTAAAACTCATACCATTTTCCAAGCGATTTTTTACCGAATCTTTGGCCAACATATAATTTACACTAATGTGCTTACCAACATCTCTGATGAATGTTAAAAAGCTAAAATCTTTAAACCAATCGTAATTATTCACAATTTCGGCTGAATTTGCTCCACAATCGAAATTTAAAAATTTCTCAAGCTGTTTGCGTTGGCAAGCTAAATTATGGTTGAGTGTTTTTTCGTCTAACAAATTACGTTCTGCTGATTTTCCTGATGGGTCGCCCACCATTCCTGTGGCACCACCAACCAATGCAATGGGTTTATGGCCAGCTTGTTGAAAGTGAAGCAATGTCATGATTTGCACCATGTTACCAACACCTAACGAGTCGGAAGTTGGGTCGAAACCGATGTATCCAACAACCATCTCCTTATTTAAAACATCCTCCGTACCGGGCATTATATCGTGTAACATGCCTCTCCATTTTAGCTCTTCAACAAAATTCTTTTTCATCTGTTTGTTTTTTTGCAAAGGTAATTAATTTTTAAAGGAGGCTTTCATCAAAAAGGGTCGATTTTTGATGATTTCAGTTTTATTTTAGAAATGCTTTAAACTTTATTATAGAAATATTGTTTTGCTTCTCCACAGGCTCGAAATCAATGTCATTAAGTTAAGGGAGTAAAAGAAAAAAGCTATCCCACAGTCTTCGACAGGCTCAGACTGACTGCGCACAACCATATCGAGACTATTGAAATATGTGCGAAAGATTTCTTAACTTAATGACATTGGGCTCTAAATAACAGCGCACATGGGCTTTTCTAGGAGAACTGTAGTGAATTTACCGAACCATCGAGAAATGAGCGCAGGGTGTACTCAAATACTAAAATGAAAATTAAGCAGATACTTGAAATAAGGTGTTATTCTTAATCGGATAATTCAGTAAATTCGCATAAGTTAAATTAATTGAACGTGATATTAGTTACAGGAGGAACCGGATTGGTAGGCTCACATCTATTGTTTGAGTTGTGTAAATCGGGTAATAAAATAAAAGTACTAAAACGTAGTAGTAGCAATATTACTAACGTAAGAAAAGTATTTGCTTATTATTCTGCTGAACCGGATACGCTTTTAAATAATATAACTTGGGTAGACGCTGATTTACTTGATGTTTATTCGCTTATTGACGCAATGGAAGAAGTTACACAGATTTACCATTGTGCAGCTATGGTTTCGTTTGACTCAAAAGACGAAGAAAAAATAATGCAAATTAATGTAGAAGGCACTGCCAACATTGTAAATGCGGCTTTAACTAAAGGAATAAAAAAAATTTGTCATGTAAGTTCAATTGCTACAATTGGCCGTTCCGAACACTTATCACTATTAAACGAGGAGCTTTTTTGGAAATATTCTCCATCACAATCAAATTATTCAATAAGTAAATATGGTGCTGAACGAGAATTGTGGAGAGCTTCCGAAGAAGGACTAGATGTTGTTATTGTTAACCCATCATTAATAATTGGACCCGGCAATTGGACACAAAGCAGTTCCAATTTATTTGAAAAAGGATACAATGGAATGCGCTATTATACCGAAGGCTCAAATGGATATATAGATGTACGTGATGTTGCGATATTAATGATTCGATTAATGAATAGTGAGATAAAGAATGAACGCTTTATTTTGAATTCAGAAAACATTGCTTACCGAACTTTTTTTGATATGTTACATAAGCAGTTTGGAAAACCTTTATCATCAGTAAAAATAGGAAAACTTATAAGTGCAATTGCTTGGCGAGTAGAAAAAGTAAAATCATTTTTTTTGAATTCACGCCCTCTAATTACCAGAGAAACTGCGATTTCAGCTCATTCAAAAAGTAGTTTTTCAAATGAGAAGATAAAAAAAGTATTTCCTGATTTTAATTTTATTTCTATTGAACAATCAGTAAAAGACACATGTGCGTTGTATCTTAACGACCATAAGTTGAATTAAGTTAAGCATCGCAAACGCACATATTTCGACAAGCTCAAGATGACCGCGCGCAGTTAGTCAGAGCTTGTCGAAGACTGTGGGTGGGTTGTTTTGGTTTGCCTCATCGACTATAAATTGAATTAGCTTTTACCTAAAACTTCCGCCTGCATTTTACTAAGCGAATCCATCACTTGGTCGTAAATTTCATTTAAAAGAACAGGATGTTGCGTATAAAAAATAAAGCTTTCATCAAATTGTTCTTTCGAAATATTATTTTTCTTCAACACATCAATTCCTGGCACAGGAGTGTCTGACACATTTCTATTGATTGGCGTCATATTCATGGTAGCTTCTGATATATGAATATCAAGCATCACATCAATCATTTTTTCCTTTGAAAGAGTTGTTTCTGGAATTGAAATGCTTTTTTCCTCTGAAGTACAGCATGTTAAAAATGTGAGTAAGAGTATTGAAGGGATAATGTTTTTCATAATGTTTTTGTATTCAACAATGTAAAGTTAACAAATTACTAATGCTTATTTATATTGCAAGATGAAAACGACAAAAAATTAAGCTAAATTTGTAATTATGAACTCATTTGAAAATAAAGTAGTTTGGATTACAGGTGCATCTTCTGGAATAGGAGAAGCATTGGCCAAAGAGTTTGCTAAAGAAAAAGCAATACTTGTTTTATCATCCAGAAGAGTTGATGAATTAGAACGGGTAAAAAAAGACTTGAGTTACAATAACGATAAGGTTTTTGTGCTTCCATTAGATTTAGCTGACAGCTCTAAAGTAGATGAATTAGTGCAACAAGTAGTTATTAAATATGGCCAAATAGATGTATTGATTAATAATGGGGGCATAAGTCAGCGTTCGCTTGTAAAAGATACTCCGCTTGAGGTGGATAGAAAAGTAATGGAAGTTAATTTTTTTGGAACAGTAGCGCTTACAAAAAGTGTATTGCCATACATGTTGAAACAACAAAGTGGAAACATTGTGGTAATTAGTAGTATTGTAGGAAAGTTTGGTTTTTACCTGCGTTCGGCTTATGCTGCTTCAAAACATGCGCTTGAGGGTTTTTTTGAATCATTGCGTATTGAAACATATAAAGACAATATAAATGTGCTAGTTGTTTCACCTGGAAAAATTCGCACTAACATATCCATGAATGCAATTACCGCAAACGGCAAAACACACAATAAAATGGACGAAAGCACCGATAAAGGACTAAGTGCAGAAGAATGTGCCGTAGCGATACTAAAAAGCATAAAAAACAAGAAAACTGATTTATTAATTGGTGGCAAAGAGATTAGCGCAGTGTATTTGAAACGCTTTTTTCCTCAATTATTTTATAAGATTATAAGAAAACAAAAAGCTGAATAGTTAATCAAAAACGTATAAAATTTAAAACGGCAATGAATCAAACTCCTACAATTGCAGGCATTCAACAAATTGGCATAGGTGTGCCCAATGTACACGAAGCATTTAAATGGTACCGACAACATTTTGGAATGGACATTCCTATTTTTGAAGAAGCAGCAGAAGCAAATCTAATGCTTCCTTATACTGGTGGGAAACCACACCAACGTCATGCAATACTTGCTATTAATATGAAAGGCGGAGGAGGCTTCGAAATATGGCAATACACTAGTCGCACACCACAGCCTGCTGTTTTTGACATACAACTGGGCGATTTAGGCTTTTATTGTGTGCGAATGAAAACAAGTGATGTAAAGGGGTCGTATGAGTTTTTGAAATCAAAAAACGTAAACCTAGTTACAGGTGTTACAAAAGATGCTAATGGGAATGATACATTTTATTTGCGCGACCCTTGGAATAATCTTTTTCAAATAGTAAAAAGTAATTCGTGGTTTGGCAAAGGAGCGCAACTTACAGGTGGCCCAGGTGGTTGTATGATTGGTGTTACAGATATTGAACGTTCTCGTAAATTTTATTCTGAAATATTGGGTTATGATACCGTTGTGTATGATAAGGAAGGCGTTTTTGAAGATTTTAAAGCTCTACCAGGAGGCAATACAAAAGTGAGAAGAGTATTGTTAAAGCATAGCAAGCCAAGAGTTGGAGCATTTTCAAAACTATTAGGAGAAAGCGAAATAGAGCTTGTGAAACTATATGAACGTACTCCAAAACCAATTTTTGAAAACCGTTTTTGGGGAGATTTAGGATTCATACACATGTGCTTTGATATTACAAATCAAAAAGCGATGAAGCAACTATGTGGCGAAAAAGGCTATCCATATACTGTTGATAGTGGAGATGTATTTGATATGGGAGAAGCTGCAGGGCACTTCAGTTACATTGAAGACCCAGATGGCGCACTGATTGAATTTGTTGAAACTAAAAAAATCCCGATTATGAAAAAACTGGGTTGGTATCTTGATTTACGTAAACGAGATGCTCAAAAACCTTTATCTGATTGGATGTTGAAAGCGCTTAAATTTAATAGAGTTAAAGATTAAAAAAAGTGCACTAAATGTTTAAAATCAATAAATATATAATACATATAAAAACAATGATGATCATTGTTTTTATGTGTATTGCTTTTATTGGTAGCGCACAAAAAACATACAAGCGTTCCTACCCACTACAAAGTAACTATTTTAAACATGTTGCTTTTTTTTCTTCGGGAAATGCAATCATGTACGTTGATAGAGATAGCTTGCTTGGCTATTTAATGTACATTGTTGAGTTTTCTGATTATTACGAATCGTCAAAGATAAAAATAGGTTACACAATTGATAGTATGTTAGTACTATCAAAAATTAGTGACATTACCGATGTTACTTATATAACAAGTGATCCAGAAACATTGGGTATAATTTTATCGTATTACTCAAGTTGTATTATGAATAAAAAAGCAAACGTGCTAGATAAAAGGACTAACAAATATGTAAAAAAAATTATTGTTAAAAAATCATCTCGCTCATCACGTAGCTTTAGCTCTTTTGCTTGGTATTATTACTTTTTACCTAACGATAAAAAAGAGTTTATGCATCGTCTAGAAAAATCGGGTACAGGCATAAAATTTTTGTAGCAGAACTTAGCTAGTTTGCTGTTTAATATATTCGTTTGTAGCAAATTTGATATCGGAAAAAACTTGAGCCCTCAAGTTCATAAGTTGCTCCACTACACTCCTTTGCTTTCTAACTAACTTTAATAAATTTAATTTTGTATTTATTTTTTTCTTAATTGGATAAAAACTTAAAGCAAATAATCCCAACAGAGGTATTAATGACGCGCCCAACAATAGAATACTCGCATTTTTTGTAATTAATGCAATAATAGAAAGCTGTATTACATAATAAATAACCCAAACAAGCATGCTCATATTGGCATAAATTGATGCATAAAATTCTACTTTTTTTATTTTATTGTCGGCAAAACGTTTTGAAATCAGGTATGGAACAGCATTTGTAAGCCAAGCCATACAATATATGGGAGTACCGAAAAACAAAACAAATGAATCAGCAATAAAGCTGAATAGATTCATTGTTTTTATACTTTCAGGTTCAAGCAATTGGTTTTTCAAACCATGTTTTTGCAACAATTGATTGTATTGAAGTAGCTCGTTATTTATATTTTCTAATAATAAGGTATTATTTTTGTCTAAATAGTTAATTACATCTGCAAGTTCTTTACTTGCCTTATATTGATGTTCGATATTATTTAATTCGTATTTTTTGAATTGCATCCATTCGTTTAAATAAATTTCAGTAAGTAATTCAAATAACGTATCATATTCCTTATTATTAACGGTAATAATGAGTTTAGCCATTTGTGCTTCTAAAAATTTGGTAAACTCATTGAGTGCTTTTACTTTATCTTCTTTAAATAATTGCTCATAATGTTTTATTGAAATAGCTTCGCCAAAATTTATAAAAAGACGACTTCTGAATTTTTTAGCATTCGAATAATTTAATCCAATAGGCACAATCCACACATTTTTTTTAAAATCAAAAATCTCCTCTGTTTGAAATACAATACGCCCAAGTCCTTTTTTTAAGGGTTGTAGGCGTGGCTCCTGAATACAAATAGCCTCAGGAAATAAAAGAATCGTTTTATTGTTCGACAATAAGTTTCGGCACTCTTCAAATGTTTTATCGTTTTTTTTAAGTTCGCTATAACCTTCTTGAAGGCGATACATTGGACTGATACTAAGGGCGTTGAGTACCCACTTAGCAAACTTGCCTTTAAAAACATCGCCACGAGCAAAAAAACGCACCTTCTGTGGCAAACTCATTGCTATTGCAACGGGGTCGATAAATGCATTTGTGTGATTAGGCGAAAGTATAACAGCTTGGTTACTCGGCACCCGTTGTTTTCCTACAAAATCTATTTTGTAGTAAACACGATAAAAAATATTGGTTAAAACTTTTGTGATGTAATATAGCACGCGTTCTTTTTGTGTAAATGATTAATAAAACTAGCGTTCAAAAGTCATTCTTAATCCCTTTTTCGACTCATCGAAGCTGCCATTTGCATAGGCGATGTGACCACTTACAATAGTATATACAACTTGTGACTTAAACATTGTTCCTTCAAATGGAGACCATGCGCATTTATACAAAAGGTTTGATTTGTCAACCATCCAAGGTGCATCTAAGTCAACAATTGCAATGTCGGCAAAATATCCTTCACGAATGTATCCTCTTTTTTCTATTTGAAAACAATCAGCAACAGCGTGTGCCATTTTTTCGGCAATACGTTCAAGTGTTATTTTTTTCTGATGATAAAACTCAAGCATTGCAACTAATGAGTGCTGCACCAAAGGCCCACCCGATGGTGCTTTAAAGTACGACTGTTGTTTTTCTTCAACAGTATGGGGTGCATGGTCAGTAGCTATTACATCTATTCTATTATCGAGAACAGCATTAAATATTGCGCTTCGGTCTGTTTCTTTTTTTACAGCAGGATTCCATTTTATAAGTGTGCCTTTTGTTTTATAATCAGCATCATTAAACCATAAGTGATGAATACATGCTTCAGCTGTTATTCTTTTTTGTTTTAATGGAAGTGTATTATCAAAAAGATTTAATTCTTTTGCCGTAGATATGTGAAGCACATGCAAGCGCGTGTTGTGTTTTTTTGCAAGTTCAACAGCTAATGAAGATGATTTAAAACAAGCCTCTTCGCTTCTTATTTCGGGGTGACATTCAATAGGAACATCTTCACCATATTTTTCTTTATAACGGGCAGAGTTGTTTCTTACAGTCTGTTCATCTTCGCAATGCGTTGCAATAAGTAATTTACATTTCGAAAACAAGTTTTCTAAGGTTTCTTGATTATCAACCAACATATTACCAGTAGAAGAACCCATAAAAATTTTAACGCCACATACATTTTTAGGGTTTGTTTTCAACACCTCATCAATATTATCATTTGAGGCACCCATAAAAAAAGAATAGTTTGCTAACGATACTTCAGCCGCTCTCTTATATTTATCTTCAAGCAATTGCTGTGTAAATACGTTTGGAATGGTATTCGGCATTTCCATATAAGATGTTATACCGCCAGCAACAGCCGCTTTTGATTCAGTATATAAGTCACCCTTATGTGTTAAACCAGGTTCACGAAAATGAACTTGGTCGTCAATACAACCAGGAAACAAATACTTACCCGTAGCATCAATTATTTTATCGGCCAAAACATTAGCATTGGATGGTAAAATTTTAGATATTGTTGTATTTTCAACTAAAACTGAAGCATTTGTAATGCTTCCTTCATTAACAACGAAAGCATTTTTTATCAACAATGTAGCCATAAACAGAAATTGAAATTTTATTTTATTGATTTAAAGCGCATTTGTAATACTCCCCAAAAGGCTTCTTTGAATATACCTTTGCTCATTTTGGATTCGCCAAGTGTTCTATCGGTAAAGGTTATAGGTACTTCCTTTAATTTAAACCCTAGTTTGTAAGCAGTATATTTCATTTCAATTTGAAACGCATAACCAATAAACTTTA
>JBASCV010000159.1:0-2736 GCA_049651825.1 Bacteroidia bacterium | reverse complement strand
AATCTACTCACCTCTTGGATGTGATTGTTTGTGTATGTTTTTAAGTTTTTCTACCGTATTGTGAGTATACACCTGCGTTGCAGAAAGGTTGGCATGGCCAAGTAGTTCTTTTACGGAATTTAAATCGGCACCGGTGTTGAGCATTTGTGTTGCAAAGGTATGGCGCAATACGTGAGGGCTTTTTTTATTTGCTGTTGTTACTAAAGCTAAATTATAATTAACAATGCGATAGACTAGTTTTTGGTACATTTTTTCACCATTTTGACTGGTAAATAAATACTCGGTATCTGATATTGGTTTGGATTTGATGTAATTTGCTATTTCATGTTTTAGCGCATCACTAAAGGGAATAATGCGTTCTTTATTTCTTTTTCCTAATACTTTTAGCTGCGATGCATACATATCTACATCGGCTTGTTTTAAATTAATAAGCTCCGAAAGCCTTATTCCTGTTGCATAAAACAGTTCAATGATTAGTTTATTTCTTCTGCCCTCAAAGGTTTCATCAACCTCTGTATTATCTAAAAGGGCATCCATTTTTTCTTTTTCAACAAAAATGGGTAAGCGCTTAGATACCTTTGGTGATAATACTTTCAGCATAGGGTTGCTGGTAACTTTTTGTTGACGTAACAAAAATTTATAGAATGTTTTAAGGGTTGTTATTTTACGGTTTACAGAACGTGCTGTAACCTTTTGCTCCATAAGACTCACTATCCAGGAGCGAATAACGGAATGGTTGATTTCAGAGAGTTCTGTTAGTTGGTATTCGGTATTAATAAATTGGATGAATTGGCTTAAATCAGTGGTGTATGCTACTAACGTATGGATTGAATATCTTTTTTCGAATTGAAGGTATTTCAAAAATTCATCTTGGCTGATGGAAATATTCATGTTTTGAATGGGTATAAAAATAAAAAAGGAAAAACTACATTGTTTTACGTAACATAGCCCGTAAAGGTTATGTTAAAAACAATGTAGTTTTTCCTTAAAATATAATGTGAAGAGGAGTCTAAAGACTATGCTTCTTCAGTAATTTGCATTTGTTGCTTGTAAATAGCTTTTTTCTTGCCTTCGCGATATACAACTGATGGTTTAGTGAATTTAGAACGTTCACGTAATTCTTTTACAACACCTGTTTTTTCAAATTTCTTTTTGAATTTTTTAAGTGCTTTTTCAATTGTTTCGCCTTCTTTAACTGGTACTATTAACATATTGTTGTTTGTTTATATTATTTACTAAATCAACCCAATTTTATTATTGGGAATGCAAATGTAAGAATTTTATGATAAATCCAAAAATATTTTTTTCTTCTACTTCAAAATTTCTCTGGCAATAACTACTTTTTGAATTTCGGAAGTGCCCTCCCCTATTGTGCACAGTTTAGCATCGCGATAATATTTTTCGGCAGGAAAATCTTTGGTATATCCATAACCACCAAATATTTGTACAGCTTCGGTTGATGTTCTAACAGCTACTTCGGATGCATAATACTTAGCAAATGCACCTTCTTTGGTCATTTTTAAGCCTTTGTTTTTTCTATCGGCCGCTAAAAACGTTAGTAATTCAGCCGCTTCTACTTCAGTAGCCATAGTAGCCAATTTGAAGGAAATTCCTTGAAATTGAGAGATTGGTTTACCAAATTGTTCGCGCTCTTTTGAGTATTTAATTGCAGCTTCTAAGGCACCTTTTGCAATACCCACAGACAGTGCGGCAATAGAAATACGGCCACCATCTAGTACTTTCATGGCTTGTACAAAACCTTCGCCTTCATTGCCTAGCATTTGGCTTTTGTGTACACGACAGTTATCAAAGATTAATTCGGCCGTTTCAGAAGCACGCATGCCTAATTTATTCTCTTTTTTACCTGATTTGAAACCAGGAGTACCTTTTTCAATTATAAATGCAGACATTCCTTTACTATCGCCTTTTGCACCAGTACGCACAATAACCACAGCCACACTGCCAGTAATGGCATGTGTGATAAAGTTTTTGGAACCATTGATTACATAATAATCTCCATCTTTTTTAGCAGTAGTGCTCATTCCACCAGAATCAGAACCAGTGCCCGTTTCGGTTAATCCCCAAGCACCAATCCACTCGGCAGTAGCTAATTTAGGAAGGTATTTTTGTTTTTGTTCTTCGTTTCCGAATGCTAAAATATGACCTGTACACAATGAATTGTGTGCTGCCATTGATAAGCCAATTGAACCACAAATTTTAGACAATTCAACAATTGCGGTAACATACTCGGTATATGAAAAGCCTGAACCACCATATTGTGTAGGCACTAAAACACCCATTAATCCAAGTTCTCCGAGTTTTTTGAATACTTCTAGAGGAAATTCTTGCGATTCGTCCCATTCCATCAAACGTGGACGGATATTATCGTTACCAAATTTTTTAATCATATCAGCAATCATTTGCTGATTTTCGTTGATACTGAAATTCATATCTTGTTTGTTTGTTACTTCTGCAATCATAATTGAGTTGTTTTATATCTGTCGCCTAGCACCTCTCCTCAGTGAGAAGGGAAAGTTAGGTGTGTTTTATGCCTCTACCCTACCCCCTCTCCACAGGGAGAAGGGTGATTGTATACTTACAAAAATATAGAATTATTTTGTAAAATAATACTTTTTTATTAGCGACCTTCATCTACGAATTCAATAGATTCCTCCGCTTTGGTCGGAATGACACGTTCTTATTGATATTTGAATCAATAATTTATCAAACTAATTA
>JBASCV010000158.1:0-10575 GCA_049651825.1 Bacteroidia bacterium | reverse complement strand
ATGTACTACATATGATACCATTATTTCAACTATTTATGATACTGTTACTTCACACATTTATGATACTATTGCTTCAACCATTTATGACACTTTGTATACATCTGTAATCGATACTTTAATAATTAATGCGGTTTTAACTGGAATTAATACACCAAATAATACGAATACTTTAAAAATATATCCTAACCCTGCTTCAACTCATATAACAATAAACAATGGAAACTTAAATTTAATGGCTGGTTATACATTAACCATTAAAAACAATCTCGGACAAAATGTATTTACATCATTAATTAATCAGCAACAATTTTATTTAAATCTATCTACGTGGACAGGAAACGGCATCTACTTCGTACACATAATTGACTCACAAAGTAATACTATTGAAATTAAAAAAATTGTACTACAATAATAAACTCAAAAAAATAGCATTAAAATTTATAAATGGTATTATTAGTAACTGTTTAAATTTCTGTTGAGAAAAATGTTATAGGATAAGGAAAGTGCAATTGCAAAATAAATTATTTAGGGTTACCAAATCTTAAATAAAATGAATGCAAAAGCCCTAACCGAATCCCAGTGGGAAATTATAAAAAAATTTGTACCTAGAGTAAATCGAAAGCGAAAACATGATTTAAAATTAATATTTGACTCGTTCTTTTACGTATTAAAAACAGGTTGTCATTGGCGTATGTTACCAGATAATTATCCCAAATGGGAATTAGTTTATTACTACTTTTCAAGATGGCGCGATGATGAAGTTTTTGTTCATTTAAATGATATGGCTCGAGAAAAATTACGAAAGAAGAGAAACAAAAATGAACAATGTTCTGTTGCAATAATAGATAGTCAGTCTGTTAAAACAACACGCAGAGGCGGATTACGAGGCATTGATGGGAATAAAAAAATAAAAGGACGAAAACGTCATCTGATGGTAGATACCATGGGTACTATTATAACAAATGTTGTTCATGTAGCTAATATCCATGACAGTAAAGGAGCACAGTT
The DNA here is from genome assembly GCA_049651825.1 of Bacteroidia bacterium. GTDB lineage: Bacteria > Bacteroidota > Bacteroidia > 2-12-FULL-35-15 > 2-12-FULL-35-15 > 2-12-FULL-35-15. The sequence goes on along the minus strand of JBASCV010000158.1, from coordinate 9,567 downwards.
AGTATTAAAAAATTTGAATGAAAACATTTATGGCATTAAGCTTATATATGCAGATTGTGGCTATCGGGGTGAATTAATAGAAGTGGCAAAAAGCAACTATAATTATGAACTTAAAATATCGCCTAAAATAAAAGATACAACAAGCGGTAAAGTAAGTCCTAAAAGATGGATTGTAGAAAGAACTTTTGCTTGGTTAGAAAATTTTAGACGATTAAGCAAAGATTTTGAATATTTACTTGAGTCAAGTCAAGCTATGCTTTATTTGGCTTCCATAAAATTAATTTTGAATAAAATTTAAACAGTTACTTAATCAAAACTCAAAAATAAATAAGGTTTTGATTCTAGAATTAAAAAATTTTAAATATAACAGTAGAAAAAAGGATTAAAGTGCTTAAAACGATTGTAAATAATAAACTTAAATTACTATGATAAAAAAGAAGTTACAATTAATGGCGAGACTTACTGTATAACCGTTGAAGCTATTTTTAATAGAAGCGGTATTTGCTTAGGGTATATCGTTTATATAAGGAAAGGTAAATGCCAGTATCTGATTTATGGTGATGTTATTAGAATAAATAACAAGCTTTATATTTTTGATAATGAACAAGATGCTTTTGAATATGCGAAAATTTATATAGAATCAAATTAGTTTGTAATAACATTAAAACGAAAATCATGAAAACAAAACTACTCTACATTTCGGTAGCATTAACATTAACCATTAATGTATTTGCTCAAAATTTTACGGCAGCATATACTTTTGATAATGTAACAACATCTTCAGGATTAATAGACCCAACAGCTGTTCCTACAGCTACAGGTGTTTTATTTGGGAATTTTTTCGCTGTAGGAACAGCATCTAATCCCAATGCTGGAGGTCGGTTTGCTTTTACAAACTGGCCACTAGGTGCTACAAATGGAAATGATAATTACTCTTCATTTACAGGAAACATAAATACGTCAGAATATTACGAAGTAACAATTAGCACATTAAACGGTTTTTCTGTTACATTAACAGACATAATATTTACGGTACAGCGTTCAGGAACGGGCTGTAGAAACTATTCGGTACGCTCAAGTATCGATAATTACGCTACAAATCTTCCAGCCTCTATTTCGCCCTCTAATGCAAATTTAAGTGCACAATCAGGGAATGTTTTCTTTTGGAATTTTGATGCAATAACTTTAGGGCAAAACGGAAGCACAATTACATTAAGTGGTGGTAATTATACGAATCTCACTAGTCCAATTACATTTCGTTTTTATGGATGGAATGCGGAAGGTGCGGGAGGCTCATTTAGTATTGATAATGTAATATTTTCGGGTTCTACTGCAATCAGCTCAATATCACCAATATGTTTCAATCCAGCTACAAACCTTGTGACATCTGGTAATCACACTTCTTCTGTTGCTTCAGCTGATTTTAATGGAGATGGAAACAAAGATTTAGTTGCTACTAACCAAAATTCAAACAACGTAGCTATATTATTAGGAACAGGTACTGGTAGTTTTGGCACAGCTACAACTTTCAATGTTGGTACCCAACCATCTTTTGTTATCAGTACTGATTTTAACGGTGATGGTGTGGCTGATATCGCTACCAGTAATCAAATTTCAAATAATGTATCTGTTTTATTAGGTACAGGTAATGGTAGCTTTGGTGCGGCTACAAATTTTGCTGCTGGAAATTATGCAAATACCATAGCTACCGCAGATTTTAATGGAGATGGAAACGCAGATATAGTTACAACTAATAATGGCACGAACACCGTATCTGTTTTATTGGGTACGGGTACAGGAAGTTTTGGAGCAGCTACAAATATTATCGTTGGTTCTAATCCTGGTCAGGTAATTTGTTCTGATTTGAATGGAGATAGCAATATTGACCTAGCGGTTTCTAGTGGTAGTGGCAATATATACATTCTGTTGGGAACTGGAACAGGTAGCTTTGGAGCATCAACAGGTTATTCTGCAGGTGCTACATCTTATTCAATAACCAGCGGAGATTTTAACGGTGACGGCAACATAGATTTAGCAACAGCTAATCAAACCTTAAATAATGTATCCATATTTTTAGGCACAGGTACGGGGAGTTTTGGAACTGCAACTAACTTTGCAACCGCAGCAGCACCTAATATGGTTATCAGCGCTGATTTTAATGGAGATGGTGTTCTTGATTTGGCAATGGCGAATTCTACTGCAAATGTTGTTTCTGTATTACAGGGTTTAGGTTCGGGGAATTTTACTACAGCAACAACTTTTTCTGCAAGTACGTATCCTTATTATTTGAATGCAAATGATTTTAATAATGACGGTAAAATGGATTTGGTATCGGCAAATACAAACTCAAATGATGTATCCCTATTGCTGAATAATCAAACATCACAGCCACCAACACCAACAGGTACAACTCAGTTTTGTATTAACCCTTTAAATTCAACCTATACAACAATTGGAGCAACAGATGCTGTTTCATATACTTGGGAAGTATTGCCAAGTGGTGCAGGTATAATTATAGGAACAGGTACAATAGCCACTGTTGATTGGGATAGTAGCTACACAGGTACTGCAACAATAAAAGTAAAAGGAATTAATTCTAATGGTTGTGAAGGTGCTTTTTCAAATACTCTTTCAGTATCCATAAATCCTTTGCCAATAGTTACACTTTCGGCTTTTAGTTCAGTTTGTTCTGATACCAGTGCATTTATCTTAACTGGTGGAACTCCCACTGGTGGTTTATATTCAGGAGCAAGTGTAGCAAGTAATATATTTAATCCTTCAATTTCAGGCGCAGGCACGTTCCCAATTACCTATGTTTATACCGATGGAAACAGTTGTGTTGATTCTGCTACACAGAATATAACAGTGAATGTTTGTAATGATTCGTCAGAGTGTTTTACAACAACTGATGGAATTGATGGTAGTGACTGGAGTTATAAAGATTATGTTATTCCTACAGGTTATAGGTTAGATTCTGTTTTAATGGCAGCAACAAGACCAGGATATTCTACAAGTAATCATGACTTTGTTCTTGAATCATGTCAGGGAACAACAACATACAATCATTCACTTGGAACATATCCAATTGATTACACAGCCGAAACTAATTCGTTGTATAATGTTTGGATTGATTTAACCTCATTTAATTACACATCAGTAGGTATGGTTAGGGTTTCTTTGCCAACCAATGCTGGCGCTATTTGGAATCAAGTGTGTTTTGCTACATCCCCAACTATCAGCACAGGTGTAAATACCAATGAAATTGAACCGAATGTTTCATTTTTCCCGAATCCCACTTCTGGTTTAGTATCAATTACAGGAATAACTAATGAAACAATTGTTGTTGCTAACTCTATAGGTCAAATTATTATACAATCTCAAAAAGTAAACACAATTGATTTATCTTCTTATGATAAAGGCATATATTTCATTCAAATAATAAATGAAAAAGGTATCATTATTAATTCCTCAAAAATAGTGACGGAGTAATAAGTGTATTATTAAAAAAGGCTGTCTAAAATTAAATTTTTAGACAGCCTTTTAGAGTGTTCGATTTTGAACTATGTAAAAGTCAGTTTAGTTAAGTTCGTTAATGGTAAAATATGTACTATTATATTATCTTTTATAATCATATTTCAAACTGGTGCATTTACATCTAATTTCTTTTGATGCCTCATCGTAATATTTCACTTGAACTGAAGTCTTACAACTTTCGCAATAGAACAATTTTTCAATATCCTTAACATCGCTCCAAAAGGCTTTTAAATCGCCAATTTTTGGAGTAAATGAAGAATCGTGCGAATCTTTATTTCCAATGAACGTACAAGCAAGAGTTCTTTCAAATAAAGCATTAGATTTTGAAAGTTCCGTACTTTTTGAAACTCTACCCTTTACTTCCGTTAATAATTCATAAGCCATTCTGTCTTCATTTTTATCATTAAATAAAAATTTCAGTTTCACTTCAATATTTACAGCTATATTTTTCAATATGCTTTCCAAATATTCTCTTATATCATTCCCTAACTTATCTGTATTGTTATCCGCAATTTTCTTTTCAATTTTTTCTCTTAAACTTTCTATTGTTTCAACAAAGTGCGTACCCTTATCATTTGTCCATGATACTGAATTTACTACCCATCCTTTCCCCTTAACGGCATTCCTGAAATATTCAAACCAGTTATTCTCGTGTGTTAAAACAATCAATTGATAATCTGAAAATTCTTGCATCAATAAATTTGCAAATCTGATTCTATGATTGGAATCAAAGCTGGATATTACATCATCAAAAACAATAAACTTATTCGATTTATTAAAAGCAATTACAGAAGCTAAAAAAAATGACAGCCCGAAGCAGTTTAAATGTGATTCGCTGAAATACTTTTGTGGTGGAGAAACCCAACCACCATTAAATTTATACTCAATTGTTAAACCTAATAATTTATCTTCATCTCCTTTTGTTACAATTCTTATTTCATCAAATTGCTCATCAGGATTCATAAATTGATAGAATTCATTAATCTTAACAGAAAATGAATTTATAAAGTCTTCTAAAGCCTTCTTTTGGCGTTTTACAAATTCATTATAGATTATCTCGAATGAAGCCTTTTGTTTATCAAGAATAGCCTTTTCGTTTTCAAATTTTTTGATTTTTAGAAAGGAATCTTTTGCAAAAGATACTTTTGAATAAATTGTTGTTGTATTATCCTTTGCAATAGTTGCTTTTAAATTTACAATACGCTCATCAACTTTTGTAAGGAAAGTAAAATCCGATTCAGTAAACAACAATTCATTCGGCTCTTTAATTCCGTTTCCTGATGTAACTTTTTCGATAGCTGCTTTTTGATACGATTTCAACTTAACAAAAAGTAAATCTACATTATCCTTAATTTCTTTATTTGAAACTTCATTTACTAATAAGTCATTCAAGTAAAATTCAAACTTTTTTATCCTTGTTTCAATTATTGTAGTAAGGCTGTTTTTAGTTGAATCGAATGCGGATTTTTTAGAGGATGCCTTTTCTACTTCTATTAATCTGTTTTCAATCTCTGAAATTAATTCTTCTCTATTTTTGTTTTGTAAACATAATGGGCAAGTATCTTGGTTGTGATATTTTTTATCAATAACGTGCTTACCAACCTTTAATAATTCCCCCAAAAATATTTGCATAATACTTTGGACATCTTTAGAAATGTTTGAAAATTCAGTATGATATTTTACATATTCATCATTTATTAAAGCTGTTTCCGATTTTAATAACGCAAACACTTCTTTAGTTTTTTCTAAAAACTTCAATTCATTAACTAAAGGGGAACTTGTTTGAGATTTGAGTTTGGTTAATAGTTTGTCTATATCCTCAAAAGATTTAACTTCCGTATCTATTTTTAAAGGTTTTAGAAGAATATTTATTTCGTTAAATAAATTCTCCTCCACGCTCATTACACTACCTAAATTTTCTTTTAATGTAATTTTTTGGGTGTTTATTTGGCTTTCAAAATTTTGATTTTTTATTTCAGTATTTATATTGCTGAATGATTTACGAAGAACCTCTTTAACCTTTGTTATCTCTGAAAAACCAATGATTTCAGATAAACTTTTCAGCTTATCTGATTTGGTTTTATCAATAAAATCAGTTAAAAACTGATGCCTTAATATTAAATTTTCAGTGTTAGATTTTTTCAAGTATCCATTGAAATCGTCAGTCTTGTTTGAATATTCAGCAACTAACTTACTTTTTTTCAACTCTAATATTCTTTCAGCATTTAACTTTAAGTCATTAAATTGAATTGCAATTTTAGATTTAATGTCATCCGAAATATATGAGTTTCTTATTGCATCTTTTAAATCAATTTCCTCTCCTGAAAGATGTGATACTTCATCTTTAAAGAACCATTCTAACGAATCCGTAATGGTGCTTTTCCCCATTCCGTTATCTCCATAAATTAATGCAGATTTACCATTTAGCGGAAGCTCTAAATCTGCTTTTACTCCTCGAATGCCACTAATGGCAATGTTATTAAGCTTTATTTCCATTGCCTTCTCTTAATTTTAATAAACTATTTTTAATATTCACATCGCTTAATTTGTCCGTATTATACAAATCAATTATGATGTTTGATATTTCTGCATCAACATTTGGGAGTTTAGATAATTCACTAAAAAATTCATCTAAAACTTCTTTGCCCGATTTTACTTTATTATCCATTTTATTTAATTAAAATAATTCCAATCTATATTAAACTCTGTTTGAATTTCGCTCTTATGTATCTCAAATCCCGATTTATTGTTGCATATAGGATACACACCAAATTTTTCTACAAAATCCAAAATGAAATAACTCTCAAGGTCTTCAATGCGGTGTTTCCAGTCAGCTTTTAAAACATCAAAATTGAGATATGTAAAAAGCAATGGCTCAACTTTTCTATAATTAACTAACCCCAAATTTTTTGAAGTGCCTTCGTGATGCCCAATTAACCTACTGCCAATACTATTAGTTTTCCTTTCACTCATTCCAATATAAATCAACTTCGATTTTCTAAAAGGATATTGAATACTCGTTGATTGAGTAAAAATAAAATACAAGCCAACAATACCATTTAGCGGTCGAATATTGTTTGGCTCAAATTGAAGCGGTGAATCGAAAAATATTTTTATAGTTTGTTCTTCCATATTATACAAATTGTTGATAGTAGCTATATTTTGAACCATAGTATTTAAGAGGTTCAGGGGGATTTGGGTTGTTTCTCTTTGGAGTTTTGATTGTCCTTATAAATTTCCGCATTCTGAAAATTTGCTTTTCTCGATTCCTATCTAATTTTTTAAATTGATATTTAATATTTTGATTTGTTTTAATCACTCTAAATCCGGCAGACCAGCACATTGTAGTTTCTTTAGTATTCATTTGAATTCTTCCTACTGCCATTGAAATAAGTCTTTGTTGTAATCGAAAAACAATTGCATAGCTATTTACACTCGATAAATTCTTCTTTTTAATTACTCTGATAATTTTATCTGTTTCAAGCACTTGCTTTTTTAACTCTTTTTCAATTGAGGTTTTACGAATTCTTACAATACCCCTATAATCTATCTGATAGCCAACAAATGATAACCACGGAGAAATACTTGTACCATATATCGACTGTAATGATGGGTCATTCCACGCATAAGGATTTTTAGATTTCAATTTTTTGCCCCAAAATGAGCTGCCATATCCAATAACAGATTGTGGTTGATGAGAAACTAATTTTACTTTCTTTAAACTCTCCTGATAAATATTGAATAGCTCTAAACACTTTGGTTTAGCAGGATTCATAAGAACCATATCATCACAAAACCTTGCGTAAAAGGTTTCATTTCCGCCATTCGCACTAACATCCCTATCAACTGAATCCAATAGTAAATTCGCAATTAAACAAGATAGTGCGCCACCTTGAGGAACACCAATCTTTTCAGTATTTGGATTAGAGCCAACATCTATTAAATCTTGGTGGTCAACCCACGGAATTTTTCCATTTTTCCCAACTAACTCAATTTCCTTTTTAGCAATATCATCATTGAATGAGAAACAGTTTAGATAGGAGTTAAAAATAGTTTTTGCCCTTACATCAATTTCTATTTTTAATTCCGTTTTAGCACGAACAACAAATTCTTCAAATCTCTCACTTGCCATATTGTGATTAACACAATCATAAAACTTTTTAATATCACATTCTGCAACATAAACGTTTTGATGTTTATTTTTATACTCAATTATATCTTCTATTGCAGCGTGATGATTATATGATTTTTCACTATTTATACCAGTTCTAAAAGCATAAGCGCATTCAAGAAATAATTGGTCAAAGCAGTTTGTTAGGTATCTTGAAAATTGACCAATAATAATTAAATCAATAAGATTGAATGATGAGATAGGTCTGAATTCATTTTTTTCTTTATCCTTAATTATCGGAATTATTTTAGGTTTCGGAATAGAATAATTTGCTTTTATGTTTAAAGCGTTGTTTTGTATATCCTTCAAAAACTGATTTAATTCAGTAAGCCAATTAGGGAATATGCCCGTTTTATTAGCGTTCTTTCTTGCTCTAATTATTGTCCTTTCTAATTGAATTGCATTTATTTTTATTGAATTCGTATTTCGTAAATTCCTTTCTGATAAATTTAATCTAATCCATTCCTTTCTTGGGGGGAAATATTTATATATATCCTTTTTAGTTAAGTTATGCGGAAGAGAAGCAGATTTAGAAATGTTCCTTAAAAAATGCCCATCGTGTGCCTTTTTTGCCATTAACGCACGCTTCTTACAAAGAATACCAATGAGTTCTTTATCTGAAAAATATTCCTCTATTTTAAATTTATCCTTCATAAATTAAGGATATACCCTTTCATCGATGGGTCGGACTAATTGTCCGAATTGAATCGAATCGATTTCCACAAATGTTGTATATTTATGGAAAAAGTAAACTAACCAGCTGGGGTGTTATTTCTAACCGTCCACATTTATCAGCCTCTAACCGAGCTTAACTCGGAACATGATTACTCAGGTATATCCAATCGTTAAATGTTTGTTATTTTTTTAAGTTTCTAATTCCTTTTTCTTTTCATTCAATTTCAAATTCAACTCCACTTTTAAATTAAACTGTTTACAGCTTTTTATTTCTGATTCCAGTTTATTAATATCAATTAAAAGTTGCTTTCTCTTTTGCTCTCTACCTATTATTTCTTGCAGAGATTTGTTTTGATTTTCAACTTTGCCTGATACTTGCAAACAAAAATCAGAAAACACATCATCTAAACTCTTTTTTAAATTCAATTTAAAGCCGTCTGCATCGTCTTTAATCCAATTTGAGGAAAACCTCCAGTCAACAACTGAATTGTCCTCTGAATTTGGATTAGGATGCTTTTGAGCTACCGAATACATTAACTCACTATCAAAACGCAAAACAAATATTATATGGTAGGGAATAAACCTATCAATTATATTTAAAACATCGTCTGCCGTGTGCTTTTTCTTTAGTAGAATTTCAAATATCTGAATTTCTTTTATGTCTTTGCCCTCAAGTTTAACCGTTTGTGTAGATAATTTATTTGCCCACTTAATTTTATCTACATATTCTGAAAACAACTTCTTTTGCTTGGTATTGATAAATTTATCAAAAGAGTTTTTCGGAACAAACCTATTTACGATACTGGTATGTGGTAAAACTAACATCAACTTTTATTTAATTACTAAAAATGAAATTAATTTAAAATCCTCTATACCTTTTATCTGTGAACGTAAAGCAGATGTGCCACCTGATTTGAATAAACTCATCACATCTTTTTCTTCTTCTGTTTTTAATATGGTGCTAATACTTTTTTGCAAAAGATTAGAATAAGCATCCATCTTTCTGTAATCGTTTGTTTCATCACAAAACTGTTTCGCCAATGCTTCTAATGGCATTTGCTTTCCTTTACAAACCAATCGGAATATATCAAGCGATTTCTTTGCGTCAACGTGATTGTAAACCAACTCGCCATTATCTTTTAAATAAACTATATAGTAAGGATGCAATCTGTTTTGTTTATCAATAT
>JBASCV010000157.1:0-5980 GCA_049651825.1 Bacteroidia bacterium | reverse complement strand
ATTTTGATGCGCGATACAAAACCATCGGCAACAGCATAAATGGGTTTCCCTTCCTGATTATTGGTTTTAACATCAAACCCTGCATGGAGGTGATTGGGACGAATTTCTCCAAAATTACCCGCCAAATTCAGTGGCCCATCGGTTGGACTTCGAAAAAAATCGGTTGGATAAGGGTTTTGAGCAAAAATAAAACTTGACGAAAACGCCAAAAACAGAAAAGTGAGTAATTGTTTTAACATTGGGCAAATTTAGGAAAAGTATCTGATTGTTTTTTGCTATTCCCATATTCAATTGCTATCTTTGCAAAGAAGTAAGTGTTTTTAAAAACATGCTGATTATGAGTGACTTAGATTTAAATTTAGTTGATTTAAAATCGAACGTTGAAAAATTAGTACGTTTGCACCAAACATTGAAAAACGAAAACAAGGAGCTTAAAAAAAAGAACACCGAGCTGCTTGAAATAGTTGAAAATCAAACCAATAGAATACAATTTTTAGAGCGTAGTAATAGTGAATTAACAACAAAAAACAGTACAGAGCAAGAACAAAGAATTTCGGAAACGAAAATTAAAATTAATGAACTTGTGCAAGAAATTGACAATTGCATTGCTCTTTTGAAGTAAAATAAAAGTTATGCGTTGGTTTATACCAACCATTGGACTTTAAGAAATAAAAATGGCTGAAGTAGCATTGAAAGTTTTGATTGGTAGTAGGGTTTATCCGCTTACTGTAAAAAAGGAGGAGGAAGAACAGGTGTTGACAATGGCAAAAAAAATCAATGATAAAATGAAGGAATTTGAACAAAATTATTCGGTGCGTGATAAACAAGATTTATTGGCGATGAGTGCACTGAATTTACTAGTTGCAGAACAAAATAGTACAAAAAATTCCCCTGTTATAGAAACAGAAGTGTTTCAGCTTAATTCGTTTATTTCTGATTATCTTCAAAAGGAAGCCCCAATTGATTAATTGCAGTTTTGTTAACATTTTTATGTAAACAAAATATTCTTGTGCCGGTTTTTAATTAAGCCCTAAACTTTATTTTTGAAACTTGAAAAAGTAGAGAAGGGATTTTAGTATAAACCATTTTAATATTTAATTTATCCATGAGTTTAACAGTAGTTCTAGCCCTTCTTATAGGAATTGGCATAGGGGCTTTGGTAATGTTTGTGATGAACAAAAAAGCAAACGAAAACAGCGCAAACAGCATTATAAAAGATGCTGAAGCAAAAGCCGAAGTAATTAAAGCCGACAAAATATTGCAAGCAAAAGAAAAGTTTTTGCAATTAAAAACGGAACATGAAAAAGTAATTAACGAGAAAAATCAGCACATTCAACAAGCTGAAACACGTATCAAACAAAAAGAGCAATCGCTTTCTCAAAAACAAGAGAGCTTACAACGTAAAGATGCTGAAGTTGAGGCACTTAAAAAGAATTTAGCGCACCAACTTGAATTGGTAAACGCAAAACAAGCAGAGGTTGATAAATTTCACCGTAAACAAGTAGAACAGCTTGAAATATTGAGCGGTATGAAAGCCGAAGATGCTAAAGCTCAGTTAATTGAATCGTTAAAAGCAGAAGCAAAAACTTCGGCAATGGCGCACATCAAAGATATTGTTGAAGAAGCTAAAATTTCGGCCAACCAAGAGGCTAAAAAAGTGGTGATCCAAACCATACAACGTGTTGCTACTGAGCATGCTATTGATAATTCTGTATCGGTTTTCAATATTGATAACGATGAAATTAAAGGTAGAATTATTGGTCGTGAAGGACGTAACATACGTGCTTTAGAAGCTGCTACAGGCGTTGAAATTATTGTGGACGATACTCCTGGTGCAGTAATTTTATCGGGTTTTGACCCTATCCGTAGAGAGATTGCTCGTTTATCGTTGCATCAATTGGTTACAGATGGACGTATTCACCCTGCACGTATTGAAGAAATTGTAGAAAAGGTTCGTAAACAAATTGAAGAGGAAATTATTGAAACCGGTAAACGTACCACTATTGATTTGGGTATTCATGGTTTACACCCTGAATTGATACGTATGGTGGGCCGTATGAAATACCGCTCATCATACGGTCAAAACTTATTGCAACACTCGCGCGAAGTAGCCAACTTATGTGCTATTATGGCTGCCGAATTGGGCTTGAATGTTAAATTGGCTAAACGTGCTGGTTTATTACACGATATTGGTAAAGTACCTGACGATTCGCCAGAAATACCACATGCTATATTGGGTATGCAATTAGCCGAGAAATATAAAGAGAAACCAGAAGTGTGCAACGCTATTGGTGCTCACCACGATGAGATAGAAATGACTACATTAATCTCTCCTATAGTACAGGTGTGTGATGCTATTTCGGGTGCTCGCCCAGGTGCTAGACGTGAGGTGGTAGAACAATACATCAAACGTTTGAAAGACCTTGAAGCATTGGCACTTTCGTACCCAGGAGTTGAAAAAACATACGCTATCCAAGCCGGACGTGAATTGCGCGTATTAGTAGCTTGCGATAAAGTAACGGATAAGGAAGCAGAGGTGCTTGCATTTGATATTTCGCAACGTATACAAACCGAAATGACTTATCCAGGACAGGTAAAAATTACTGTAATACGCGAAACAAGAGCTGTAAGTATTGCGAAGTAGAGCTTTTTTCAGATTCCGCAAACAATATCTGCGGAATCTGAAAAAGGTCAGACACTGTCTGACGAATTCAAATAAAGTATGTGTTCAATATTAAAACTTTGTTTTTTTAGAAAAAAAAGATTAAATAAAACAGATCGGGACATCAATATTTTTAATTGTTAAAATTTAATAATGAGAGTTTGCCTTTTTTATCTTGTAGGATTTATAGGGCTTTTTTCCTGTCAAACAAAAAAAAATTCCGATATTTTGCTTGCTAAAAATTTGCAACCTTGTTCCAATTCCTTATCCCTAGAATTGGGGGATTCTCGTCTACCCAAAGATACTTCAATTATTACTCAAATCAAGTCATTACTCGACAGTGTTGGAAACTATAAATATATTGACTCTACTGTTTTTAGGAAATGTGAGTGTAGAGAATTAAATGACACGCTTTTTATATACTTTTTAGAAACTTTTGGTTTTAGTTCTCATTACATAAGCATAAAAAAAATTGACAATAAAACTACTGTATGGTATGATGAACAAACTGATGTGATCACAAATTTTAACCCAATAAAACATCCGATAATGCTGTTGGATAGGTTTCAATTTAAAACAAAAAATATTTCAGGAATCCTTACTTTTCGTTTAGACACTTTATTGAATGGAGGGAGACGGCAATATTTTTTGCATGGCAAATTCAATTGTCAGATTAAGAAAGCTGACAGTATATGGTATACAACCACGCAACTAACCCCTAGTTTACAACAAAGGTTTAAATAATACTAAATTGCCTTTGATAAAATAATTTGAAAATTTAAATAAAAATCAGAGCAAATCATTTTTTCATGTTCAAACAACTATTACAAAAGTCGGAGTTTACAAAAAACACGTTTATATTGGTTGTTGGAACAATTGTAGCACAAGCAATTCCCTTACTATTACATCCTTTTTTACGTAGAATTTATTCGCCCGAAGATTTTGGGGCTATGGCGGTTTATCTCAATATTTTTGGGATGCTAACCATTGTATCGGCATTGCGGTACGAAGCCACCATTGTATTGCCCAAAAACAACAATGAAGCAGCAAATATACTTTCACTCACCTTTATTATAGCGCTGATATTTAGCACATTAACACTGATAGCATTGTTGCTTTTAAAAGATGAAATAGTAACTTTAATTAATTTTCCAGCCAAATACGCTAACTACCTTTATTTTTTGCCTTTTGCCTGTGTTGCATTTAGCATATTTCAGAGCATGAATTACTGGCTCATTCGCCAAAAAGCTTTTAAAGCATCTACCAACAATAAAATTATTAGGCGCTTGGTGGAAGGAGTTGTGCAAAGCATAATGGGTATTTTTAAACTACCTGGAGGCTTATTTGTAGGCGATTTGGCAGGCAATATGGCAAATGTACTTGCAGGCATAAAACAAATTTTTAAAACAGGGTTTACTACATCCGTAGTTTCAACTAAAAAACTAAAACTGGTATTTAAAAAGTACATCGAATACCCCAAATACAACGTACTCCCTACCCTACTTAGTAGCGCTGCTACGGTATTGCCATTTTTGTTTATCAATAAATTTTACTCTACAGAAACGGTTGGTTATTTGGATTTATCGCGCTTGGTGCTATCGATTCCATTAATATTTATTTCGGCAACCATTTCGCAAGTATTCTTCCAACAGATAACCGAAAAAAAACACCAAAAAGAAAGTATTAAAAAAGTAGTGCTAAATATTGCCTATCTGTTGCTTGCTGTTGTAGCGCTCGAATTGATTGTAATTTTGTTGTTAGGTCCATTTTTGTTTGGTTTTGTTTTTGGTGAGCAATATACTTTATCAGGCGAATACTCCAAATTATTGGTTTTTAGCTTCGGACTAAATTTTATTAGTTCTACCTTTTCATCTGTATTTATTACGTTTGAAAAAATTAAACTCAACAGCTTATGGCAAACACTCTATTTTATTGCAATATGTTCGTTAATTGTATTTAAACACCTTAGCATAAACGAATTTTTGATGGTATATGTTGGTATTGAAGTGCTGATGCACAGTGTTTACATTGCAATGATGTATTTTATTGTAGATGGTTACGAGAGAGGTATTGAGAGCAAATAACAATTAATTGTATGCAGATTAACGAAAGGCTTCCTAAAGATTTCCTTATTCTAAAAGGATTAATCACAGCAATTTACATTGCTTTGGAGGTGTATTATGCCAAAATAATTTCGGTTACATACAATTACATGTGTTTTGAGTATGATTTTAATCTGCTCAAGTACATTGCTACAAAAGTGCTTTTTTTAGTGCTATTGGCAGGCGCATTGACACTCTACAACCGCAATAAATTTTTGTACAGCATTTATTTATTGTTGCTGTTGTTTTTTTATATCCCCAATGCAATTATTTATGCTATGGGTAGTGTGCCAGCAGCAGCATTTTTATCAAATAGTTTTTTTGTTGCTACATTTTTGATAACGCCTTATATAAAACTGCCAATACCTTCGTTTGCTGAAATTCCATATAAATACAAAAGTGCCAGTTTAATTGCCATAGCGCTTGCGTTGCTAATACCTATTGTTATTGAATTTCAATTGACACTCAATTTAAAAACTTTATTATTACAAGATATTTATAAAACACGCGATGTGTTTTCGGCAAAGCTAAATGGTGTGCTGGCATACTTGTACAATTTTGAAGCAAAAACAATTGTGCCAGTAGCACTTGTGTATTTTATGATACGTAAAAAGCCTTTGTGGATAGCTTTTTTTACCGTTATATTGCTTTATCTGTTTGTTATTTCGGGCAACAAGCTGGTGTATTTTACGCCTATGCTCGTTATCTTTTTTTACTATGTAGGCAAAGATTACACATCAAAAATTACTTACTTTTTGGCTATGATGCTTATCATGTTTGCCTTTTTTCCTATTGTTGATGGTTTTATAGGAGCCGAAAAACCAATTTTAAGTGGTACGTTTATCAATCGTTTCTTTTTTATTCCTGCATTAACTACCCACTTTTATTTCGATTTTTTTGATGGCCGTCCTTTTTACTTTGCCGAAAGTCATTTTTTTAATCAATTTGTAAAAAGTCCGTATGATATGCCAGTAGGCTTTTTAATCACCAAAGAATATTGGGGAGCACCAACAGCCTATGCCAACAATGGGATTGTATCTGACGGATTTATGAATTTAGGGTATTGGGGTGTTGGGCTATTTTCGGTG
Source organism: Bacteroidia bacterium (assembly GCA_049651825.1). GTDB lineage: Bacteria > Bacteroidota > Bacteroidia > 2-12-FULL-35-15 > 2-12-FULL-35-15 > 2-12-FULL-35-15. The sequence continues at coordinate 128 of JBASCV010000157.1, read as the reverse complement.
TTATTTGCGCTATTATTTAGCTTATTTAATTCATTTAAGTTGCACAAAGGTTATTACGGTATCTTTTTTAGTTATATTTATATCATATTGAGTACCCCTTTACTTACCTGTATTATTACTGGAGGTAT
>JBASCV010000156.1:0-7605 GCA_049651825.1 Bacteroidia bacterium | reverse complement strand
GGGCAATACATTGCAGTAAATTGTGGTGCTATTCCTGAAGGGACAATAGACTCCGAACTGTTTGGACATGAAAAAGGTTCGTTTACGGGTGCACATGAGGCTCGTAAAGGTTATTTTGAAGTGGCAAACGGAGGTACTATATTTTTGGATGAAGTAGCGGAAATGCCACTTGCTACGCAGGCACGCTTGTTGCGCATTTTGGAAAGTGGTGAGTTTATGAAGGTAGGTTCATCAAAAGTTCAAAAAACAGATGTGCGTGTAGTTGCTGCAACCAATGTAAATATACCTCAAGCAATTGAAAAAGGCAAGTTTCGGGAGGATTTGTATTACCGTTTAAATACGGTGCCTATTGTTGTGCCACCATTGCGTGAGCGTAAGCAGGATGTGTTTTTGTTGTTTAGAAAATTTGCAGCCGATTTTTCTGCTAAATACCGTATGCCTTCTATAAAGTTAGATGCTGAAGCAGAACAATTATTGATAAATTATTATTGGCAAGGTAATGTACGTCAATTAAAAAATATTACAGAGCAAATTTCTGTAATAGAAAAACAGCGAGAAATTACGGCTGATATTATGCGTAATTATTTGCCAGAGCGCGCAATTCCTCAATTGCCTGTATTGGCAAGTAATACAGGCAATGCACAAGGTGGCGATTTTAGTGAGCGCGAGTTGTTGTATAAGGTGCTGTTTGATATGAAAAAGGATTTACAAGATTTGAAAAAAATTGTTGTAGATTTAATAGAAAACGATAATCAGTTAAATCAAGATTTTGCTCCTGAAAATGCACCTTTGATAAAAAAATTATATCAAGAGGTGGGAAGCCAAGAAACAACATTGCATTTAGGTTATAACACGACAACTACACCCTCGTTTATAAAACCTAAAGAAGAAAATATTCCAGTTCATAATATAATGACCGAAGAAAATTTATCGTTGCACGAAATAGAGGAGGACATGATAAAAAAAGCACTTACGAAACATAAAGGCAAACGTAAGAATGCTGCAAAGGAACTAGGGATTTCTGAGCGAACCTTGTATCGAAAAATTAATGAGTTCGGGATTAAGTAGTTGGTAGTTAGCCGTTAGTTAGTAGTTAGTAGTGCATGTTAGTTGATTGGCATGTGCTAATTTTTTATAAGCTTTATATAATTAATGCCGTTTGTGCTTTGTATTTGTAATGTGTAAAGCCCTTTTGGCAAGTGTTTAAAGCTATGTTTTTCAATGTCATTTCCTTGCCATAAAAGTTGTCCGAAATTGTTGTATAATCTACATAAAACGATGTTTTTAAATTTGTTTATGTATAATTTGTTGGTAAAAGGGTTGGGATAGACTATTAAAGGTTGGTTTAAGTTAAACGTTTCTGAAATCGCTGTTGTGATTGGATTTCGTTGTGTGTAATAAAGTGTGGTTGAATCGTTTTCATATGGAATTATAAAAAAGTGTGAACGAACAATACCATCGTTGCCTACTTTAAAATTATGAAAACCAACTTCATTACTATCTGCATCTGATATAAATTCCAAGCTAGAAATGCTGTTGCCACCATTGCTTATATTGAGGCCCATTATGTCGGCTCTTTTATCAAATGGAGAAATATAATCTCTTTGATCTTTGTAAAAATACCAAACAACATCATTGTTATAATCATAAGCACCTTTTACCAAATGGCTTTGAATATTATCGGGTGATATTTTTGTGAAAGTTTGTGGGTTCCAAGTTGCTCCCATGTTGGTTGAATAGGCATAGTATACTTGTGAATTCAAAATTCCTCCATTTTCAGGGTAGTAATGATAGCAAATGTGTATAATATTGTTTTTATCAACAATTACTGATGGGTCGGATTGCATACCATTACCACCTGATACTGTAAATGGTGCCGACCAAGTGTTGCCAGCATCAGTACTTGTTACCATTTTTACATCCCAGTTTTGAACGTTTGAGCCATCTGATATGCTATCTCTCCATGCAATAGCAATGCTATCGCCACTTGTACCACAAAAATCTCCAGATGGAAATGCTGAGTGGCGAGCTTCTCCTTCACTTAATTGTATTGGTTGTATCCATGTATTACCTCCGTTTATTGAATGTGTATAAAATACCTCAGCAGTATCCATACCACCTGGGCTACCTTCATTCCAGTAAGCATGAATTCTGTTTTTTCTGTCAACACTTACTTGACAAAATCCAATTTTTGTTTTATTGGTACTACCTATTCTAATTGTATCTGACCAATTTAGGGTTGAAATATTGGCGGAAACATAAAAAACACCTTTATGAGTTTGAGATGACCATATTGCGTGAATGGTTCCAGATGAGTCTATGTCTGTGCTTATTGTACTATTGCCTCCTGTTTTTGTTGAAGGTATAAATGGAGTTGAAGCAGGTTGATTCCAATTATAACCATTGTCGTTAGAGCCTGTTATATAGTGTTTTGACTGTATGCCATTGTCTTCGGTATAGAAAATGAGTACTTTGCCGTTGTGCACAACCATATTGTTTGCCACCGCACCACTTGCATTCCATGTAGTATTATGTTTTGGCATTTCAATAGGGGATGAGTACCAATTCGTATCAATGCCATGCAGTTGAGCGTTTGCAATTACACTGATTAGCAATAAACAAATAATAATAGTTAATTTTGAAAGATGGTTTATTGCTAGCATTTTATAGTTGTTTTAGAATGGGTTAAACAAATTTTATATACAAATATAAAATCTTATATGAATCAATCCTGAAAAAGTAATTACCTTTGTAAGATTTTTAATACAAGAGTTAATGACGATTGAGTCTTTAGACATTGATGAAGAAAGAGTAGGTAAGGCGTTATACGACTATCAGCACGATGCTATAGACACCATATTTGAACGTCTTAAAAATTTTCCAGAAGGCCATAATTTACTTTACCAATTACCAACAGGCGGTGGTAAAACGGTTATTTTTTCGGAAATAGCAAGGCGTTATATCAAAGAATCGGGTAAAAAGGTATTGATACTTACCCATCGTATAGAGTTATGTTCTCAAACATCTAACATGCTTGTTGAGTTTGGTGTTAAAAATAAAATCATTAATAGTAAAGTTAAACTTCTACCGGATCAGCATGAGTATATGTGCTTTGTGGCAATGGTTGAAACACTTAACAATAGGCTTCAAGACGAGAAGTTAGACATAGATAATATTGGTTTAGTAATTATTGATGAGGCGCATTACAATTCGTTTCGAAAATTGTTTCAATACTTTGACAAGAGTGATATATTAGGCGTTACGGCTACTCCACTTAGTTCTAATGTTAAGCTACCAATGAAAGATAATTATCATGAGTTGGTTGTAGGGCATTCCATTGCAGAGCTTATTCAAAAAGGTTTTCTTTCAAAGGCTAATACTTACAGTTATGACGTGCATTTAGGCTCTCTTAAAATAGGCATTGATGGTGATTATACGGTAAGCTCGTCTGACCGTTTGTATAGTTCGCATACTATGCAGGAAAAATTAATTGAAGCCTATAAAGAAAGGGCTTTAGGTAAAAAAACATTGATATTTAATAATGGAATAAGCACATCAAGGCACGTATATTCAGTGTTTAGAAAAGCTGGTTTTGAAATAGAGCATTTAGATAACACACATAGTGAGCAGGAGCGCAGGGATATTTTAACATGGTTTAAAAATAAGCCAGACGCGATTCTTACATCGGTAGGAATACTTACTACAGGTTTTGATGAGCCGACTGTAGAGGCAATTATATTAAACAGAGCAACCAAATCGCTTACGTTGTATCATCAAATGATTGGGCGAGGTTCGCGTATATTACCCAATAAATCGGAGTTTTCAATTATTGATTTAGGTAATAATGTTTTACGTTTTGGTCTTTGGGATTCTTATGTAGATTGGCATTCGATATTTCGTTCACCTGATAATTATTTACAAAATTTATCGTCAGATACAGAAATTGAGCGTCAGTTTAAATACCGCATGCCTGATTGGTTGCGAGCGCGTTTATCAAAGTCGGAAAATTTGGATTTTGACATGCAGCAGGTTTATATGGAGGTTGGAAAGCAAGGTTTAAGACCTATTTTAGCGATAGAAAGAGCTGTAGAACAACACGCTTCTGTTTGTTTTGAAAATAGCGATTCATATGAAGAAGCAATGCGATTGGTAAATTATCTTAATGAAGATATTGAGTACCGTGTAAAGCAATATTGTTATAGTATTGCAAAATGTACAGATAATTATGTGAGTTGGCTACAGGATGAATATAAGCGTAAATTATCCGTTATTTTGAATCGAAAATTTATAATGATGGATAGCCTAGCTGTTGATTGATATTTAAGCTAAAAAGCTCTTAGAATTAGTTCTAAGAGCTTTTTAGTTATTGGTTGACCATACTTGTTAAACTGTCATGATTTCTTTTTCTTTAATTTCAAGATGTTTATCACATTTTATCACGTAGGCGTCTGTTAGTTGTTGCACTTTGGTTTCGCCTTCTTTTACCGTATCTTCAGGAGTACCATCTTTTTGGAGTTTTTTTAACTCTTCGTTTGCTTCTTTTCTGATAGAACGTATGCTTACTTTTGCTGTTTCAGCTTCTGATTTAGCTTTTTTTACTAAGTCTCTTCTACGTTCTTCAGTTAGGGCAGGCACTAAAATACGAATGATTACCCCATCATTTTGAGGATTTAGGCCCAAATTAGCAGCTTGTATTGCTTTTTCGATGGGAGTAAGCATTGATTTTTCCCATGGTTGTACTATTAGTGTACGCGCATCGCCAGTATTCACATTTGCTACTTGATTTAGTGGAGTTCGTGCACCATAATAATCAACTTGAATGCCTTCTAACATCGATGGGCTTGCTTTTCCAGCACGTACTTTTACCAGCTCTGCTTCTAGATGCGACAGTGCTTTCTCCATTTGTTCTGTTGTGTTATCTAATATAAATTGAATATCCTCGTTCATTTTTTTGAGTTATTAGTTCTAAGTTTTGAGTTTTAAGTTTGTTTTAAGTATCAAGTATCAAGTATCAAGTATCAAGTATCAAGTATCAAGTATTAGTGCGAATTATCCAATATCAATTCTCAATTAAAATTCAACTAGCGTTCCTACACGTGAACCTTCTATTATTTTTTTTAGATTACCTACTTTATTCATGTCAAAGATAATAATTGGTAGCTTATTTTCATTGCATAGTGTAAAAGCGGTCATATCCATTACTTCAAGTCCTTTTTCATACACTTCGTTAAAGCTTATCACATCATATTTTGTAGCTGTTTTATCTTTTTCAGGGTCAGCCGTATAAATACCATCAACACGTGTTCCTTTTAAAACTACTTCGGCTTCAATTTCAATTGCACGCAATGTAGCTGCTGTATCTGTTGTAAAATAAGGGTTTCCAGTGCCTGCTCCAAAAATAACAACACGGTTTTTTTCTAAATGGCGAACTGCTTTTCTGCGTATGAATGGTTCGCAAATTTGTTCCATTTTAATTGCCGATTGTAAGCGTGTTTCAACGCCTATTTTTTCGAGTGCTGATTGAAGTGCCATAGAGTTAATAACAGTGGCAAGCATACCCATATAATCGCCATGTACGCGATCCATACCACCTTCTTCGGCCTGAATACCTCTAAAAATATTTCCTCCACCAATTACTACAGCTACTTGAACACCTAAGTCGGAAATTTCTTTTATTTGCAATGCGTATTGCGATAAGCGTTCGTTGTCAATCCCAAATTGTTTGTTGCCCATTAAAGCTTCGCCACTGAGTTTTAGAAGTATGCGTTTGTATTTCATAAATTATTCTTGTATTTTATAATATTCGGTTATATAAGTCCAAAAAAAAGTCCCGATAAAATCGGGACTTTTTAAAAAATAATATTTATTAGCTTAAAGCTACTCGTTTGAAACCTGTAACAGTTAAGCCTTTTTCAGACTCGTTTAAGTATTGAGCAATTGTTTTTTTGTTGTCTTTAATAAACTCTTGGTTCAATAAAGTAGATTCTTTGTAGAATTTATTTAATTTTCCTAAAGCAATTTTTTCCAACATATCTTCTGGTTTTCCTTCTTCACGTGCTTGTTCTTTACCAACTTCAATTTCGCGTTTAATCATTTCAGCATCCACATCGCCTTTATCAACAGCAACAGGAGCCATTGCTGCAACTTGCATTGCAACATCTTTAGCAACATCAGCGTTAACTGTTACTTGGTTAAATCCAACAACATTTGCTAATCTGTTTCCAGGGTGGTTGTATGCAACAACAAATGGAGCTTCAATTACTTCGTAGCTTTTTAATTCAATTTTTTCGCCAATAACGCCTGTTTGTTCAATAAGTTTATCAGCAATTGTGATATTGTTATCGTATGCTAGTGCTTTTAAATCTTCAGCAGTTTTTGGATTTTTTGCAATAGCAATTTCCAATACGTTACTAACAAACTTACCGAAATCTTCATTTTTAGCAACAAAGTCGGTTTCGCAATTAATACTGATTACAACACCACGTTTGTTATCAGCAGTAGTTTTTGCCAAAATAACACCTTCTTTAGCATCGCGGTCGCTACGGCTAGCTGCTACTTTTTGTCCTTTTTTACGCAATTCATCAATTGCTTTTTCGAAATCACCGTTGGCTTCAGTTAATGCTTTTTTGCAATCCATCATCCCGGCACCGGTCATTTGTCTTAATTTGTTGATTTCAGATGCTGTAATAGCCATTGTTGTCATTTTTTTTAGTATTGAGATTTTTTTAGAATCAAGTTACAAGAACCAAGAATCAAGATTTTCCGACTTTCATCTTGGCTCTTGCGTCTTTATTACCCTTTTCTTGGTCTTGTTGTTTTTTTAGCTGGAGTAGCCGTTTTTTTAGCAGTAGCAACATCTCCATCTTCTTCTGCCGATTTGAATTTAGCACCAGCAACTAGCTTTTCAGCTTCAGAGCGAGAAGATTTTGAAGTTTCTTTTTCTTCAGCAGCAGTAGTTTCTTTATCTATTTTACGTTCAGCCAAACCTTCTTCAATTGCTTTTGCAATAATGCTAGTGATTAGGATGATAGATGTAGAAGCATCGTCATTTGCAGGGATTGGGAAATCAACTTGATTAGGATCAGAGTTGGTATCAACAATAGCAAATGTTGGGATGTTTAAACGTTTTGCTTCAGCAACAGCGATATGTTCTTTAGAAATATCAACAATAAATAATGCAGCAGGCAAACGAGTTAAATCAGCAATACTACCTAAGTTAGTTTCTAATTTAGCGCGCTCGCGCGAGATTTGCAATTTTTCTTTTTTAGAAATGTTTGCAAATGTACCATCAGAGCTCATTTTATCGATGGTAGCCATTTTTTTAACTGCTTTACGTATTGTAGCAAAGTTAGTAAGCATACCACCTGGCCAACGCTCAGTAACGTAAGGCATTCCGATAGCTTTAACTTTATCAGCAACAATATCTTTTGCTTGTTTTTTAGTTGCAACGAATAAAATTTTCTTACCTGATTTAGCAATTTGTTTCAATGCTTCAGCAGCTTCTGAAACTTTTACAACGGTTTTATTCAAATCAATAATATGAATACCGTTTTTCTCAGTAAATATGTATGGAGCCATTGCTGGGTTCCATTTTCTTTTCAAGTG
>JBASCV010000155.1:0-5091 GCA_049651825.1 Bacteroidia bacterium | reverse complement strand
AAAATAATAAAAATCGTTTTGTCAAATAAAAATCATGTGCTTTATTTTAGTTCATGTAGTGATAATATTTGTATAATCAATAACGACCGTTATTAAACATATTTTTTGTTAGTGTATTACACTTCATATATTTATAATAAACTGTATAATTAAAACCATGCTTTAATGTTAAGAGTTAACATGCTAATTTTTGAGTAAAATATGGCCAAAACAATCGCTTATATTCGTGCTTCAACTGACAAACAAGATTTGAACAATCAAAAACTTGAAATTTTTGAGTTTGCTAAAAAAAATAAATTGGAGGTGGATGATTTTATTCAAATGACTATCTCAAGTAGGAAAACAACCAAAGAACGTCGCATTGATGAAATGGTCTTGGCTCTAAATGATGCGGATACACTTATCGTCACAGAGTTAAGTCGTTTGGGAAGAAGCACAGCTGAAGTCATAGCGTTGGTGAATGAATTAATTCAAAAACAAGTGAGAGTGATCGCTATTAAGCAAAATTTAGATATTAAACAACATGACATGACATCAAAGGTCATGATTACATTGTTTTCTTTATTTTCTGAGCTTGAGAGAGACTTAATTAGCTTACGGACAAAAGAAGCATTAGCTAGCAAAAAAGCACAAGGGATTCGATTAGGTAAACCAAAAGGAACTATTCAAAAAAGTAAATTTGATAATGATGTCGCCAAAATTAAAGAATTATTAGCATTGGGATTATCTGTCAGAAAAATCGCAATTTTTTTAGGTTATACAAACCATATCGGTCTTAATACTTACGTAAAAAAACGAGAATTACGAAAACCAACAAGTTTAGACAATACCAACATTACTGCATAACCTATATGCTGATTAACACGCAGGATTTGCTTTATTAAACCAATGTCGTCGCAACCAAAAGGCCACATTAACGAGTGAAATTAGAACGGGCACTTCAACAAGGGGACCAATAACTGTTGTGAATGCGATGGCAGAATTAAGTCCAAAGGCAGAAATAGCTACAGCAATAGCCAATTCAAAATTATTACTGGCTGCCGTAAATGAAGTTGCTGTTGTTTTTTCATAACTTGCACCGATGATTTTCCCCATTGCAAAACTGACAAGAAACATCACAATAAAATAGATACTCAGCGGAATGGCAATACGAATCACATCAAATGGAAGTTGTAACACCATAGCGCCTTTCAAAGAAAACATCGCCAGAATTGTAAAAAGCAGGGCAACTAAGGTAATAGGAGAAATTTTTGGTAAAAAAGTGGTTTCATACCAAACCGGCCCTTTTTGCTTTATCAATACAAAACGAGTCAGAAATCCAGCAAAAAAAGGAATACCAAGATAAATAAAAACACTTTCCGCAATGGGCATAAAATTGATGTGAACTATTTGCCCAGTCATGCCAACCAGGGGCGGCAAGACGGTTAGAAAAAACCAGGCATAAACACTGAAGAAAAGCATTTGAAAAATACTGTTAAATGCCACTAAGGCTGCAACATACTGATTGTCCCCTTCTGCCAGCTGATTCCAGACAATCACCATGGCAATACAGCGTGCTAGCCCAATAAGAATAAGCCCAGTCATGTATTCGGGATTCCCATGTAAAAACAAAACAGCGAGACCAAACATGAGAAATGGACCGATAAACCAGTTTTGAATCAATGACAACAGGAGAATTCGCCAGTCTTTGATTATCAGGGGTAATTCTTCATATTTTACCCTGGCTAATGGGGGGTACATCATTAAAATCAGGCCAATTGCAATAGGGATATTCGTAGACCCAATAGATAGGGAGTTTAAAAATTGCGGTGCGCTGGTAAAGAGTGAGCCGATAACTACACCTACAGCCATGGTCAGAAAAATCCATAACGTTAAATATCTATCTAAAAAGGAAAGACGACGAGTGCTGCAAATCGTCATGACAGCAACTCCTTTTCTATTCGTTGTTTCAGTTGATTAAATACCGCTTCAAATGCTGTATTGATTTCCTTTTCAGATCCTTCTACTTTAGCAGGATCAGGAATACTCCAATGAAGTTTCTTTGGTTGACCAGAGAAAATGGGACAGCTTTCACTAGCCGCTTGGTCACAGACAGTAATGACTAAATCAATAGATTCTGATTTAAATTCGTTCCAGGATTTACTGCGAGGTGTATTTGGTTTGATACCATGACGAACAAGAGTTTCTATCGCTTTCGGATGTACGCTTCCAGTCGGGCTGCTACCTGCGCTAAAAGCCAGATAGCGACCATTCGAGTAATAATTAGTTATTGCCTCAGCCATAATGGATCGACAAGAGTTACCTGTACAAAGAAATAATAATTTAACTGGCTCAGTACTCATCAACCACAACACCCTGTTGTTTTTGATTGTGTATCACAGCAAGAGGTGGATTTAGTGGGTATTGAGCAGGAGCCCTCTGTTGTATTATCTCCAGAAAAAAATTGAGCATCCTTCATGGTATGATAGGCTTCCCATGCGATTCCGTTAGGGTCACTCACCCATGATTTTTCTGATTTGGCATAGCAACAGGTTGTTTCACCATCGCTATGGGTTGAAATATTAGCTTCTGAAAATTGGTTTCTCAGTGCTTCTAATTCAGTGGCATCATCCACTTGAATTCCTAAGTGTTCCACACCATGTTTTCGAGCACGAGTTGAAATGGCAAAATTAATACGCGGATCTTCCAGCATCCATTTGGCATAATCGGATTTAATTTTTATCGGTTCTGCTCCAAATAAGGCATTGTAGAAACGGATGCTATCAGCAAGGTTATTAACGCCAATATGAATATGAAAACGTTTCATGACTTACTCCTTTTTAGAATTACAGCAATCTGTTAATTCGATAACTAGACAATCTTGTGTCCCGGATTGTTGAATTTGAACTTGTTGTTTACTGCAACAATCCTGAACCATGAAAGCGATAAAATCGCGCATTAACTCAAAATTTGCAGAATAATATACATACCGCCCTTGACGATAGGATGTAACAATTTGAGCATTAGACAAATGACTTAAGTGAAATGATAGGGTATTGTGTAAAATACCTAATTCATCGCCAATTGCGCCTGCCGATAACCCTTCTGGTCCGGCCTGAACAAGTAATCGAAACACTTGCAAGCGGGTTTCCTGAGAAAGGGTATCAAATATTTTTAGTGAGTTTTTTATGTCCATACTTCTAGAATAGTAGAAATGTTTAATTTAGTCAATCTGCCATTTAAAGTTTGAATTTTCCTGCCAAATAAATATAAAACTTACAGAGCATGCCTTGAACTTACTGAATGACAAAAACGACAAAAATCGAAAGTTTGGGGTAGATAAGGTTTTTCATCCCTTGGATGTTCATTTTGATACCAATTCGTTATCGGCCTGGTTGTCATTTTATGTTCAGGTTCATGTCAAAGGTGCACCGGAAAAAACAGTTCAGGCTAAACAAAAAGACTTATCTAAATTTTTAAATTTTTTTCAGGTCGAAGTAGGGCACGACCAGGTAGATAATTGGACACCAGCAGTAAGTAAACAATTTCAACGTTCCTTATGCAATACCATTTCGGAGAAAACCGGAAAAGCATACAAAGCGACTTCCATTAATCGGACCATGGCAACCATTCGTCATGCAGGCCGTTGGCTTTATCAACAACGACCCTTAATTGCGGGCGATCCTTTATCAGGGGTTAAAGATTTACAGACAGATGCTCCAGAATGGAATGGCTTGAACTCGAAACAGCTTATGCGCTTAAAAGCAGCCTGCGAGCAACGCGCTAAAATATGTACTCGAAAAAATCAAAATGCATTATTGGAAACTGCTGTTTTTTATGTGTTGTTGGGAACAGGTTTGCGGGAATCTGAATTGGTCTCATTAAATGTACACCAATATCATTCAAAAGGGCTTCATTCTGTAGTACGACATAAAAGTAAACGGGTGACTACTAAAATTCCCTTACCGCAAGAAAGTAGAGAACATTTGGATAATTATTTAAAGAGTCGAGCTATAGAATCTGACCAACCCTTATTTATTAATAGGGCAGGGAATCGTATTAATACTCGGAATATATTTCGAATATGTCAGCGAGTTTTAAAACAAGTGCTTGCACTTTTACCAGAGAATGAGCGATTTGAATTTACACCTCATAAACTTCGGCATACTTTTTTGAAAAAAGTAACAGATAAGCATGGAGTGCATTTTGCTCAGGAACTTAGTGGAAATGTTTCAATAAAAGAAATTTTTCGTTATGCGAAGCCCAGTCAGGACGAAATGCAGGAAACAATAGAAGAATTATTTGAACCATAATTTGGTCTTATTTAAGCCATTAAAGTAAAGTAGATGTTAATGAGAATAAAATACAAAACGGTGGACAACTAATGAATAACAGAAATGATCTCATGATCCGCTTTGATAAGGCTTGGAAGCAAGGTGTAAAAAAAGTTGGTGTTGAATTTTTTAACCTAAAAGCATCCTCACTCAATGATGCCCACAAAAGATGGCAGTTAGAACCCAACTATCAATTCATTAAAGAGTCCATAGGCGGTTATAGCCATAGCAAACAAGTATTGCTTGCTATGATGTACTCTTTTTTTGATCCTGAGTGCGGTCAAGAACTACTTGAAAAAGTTGGTACATCAAACTTTGTTGATGCTCGATCCTACCTTGATGAAGAGGGGGTTTACATTATTTCTGAGCTTTGGAATAGCCATTACGGATGGTGAAAATCTTCCGAAATTCAGCATGTCCTTTATTTCTATAAGGTTAATATTCTGGATTTCCATCTATCAGGATTTAATCATTTAGAATTTATCTGTTAATAATTGGGTTAGTATTTGGGTCAGTATTTCTTGAAATATAGAACTGAGTGCTATATAATTACACCATATAATAAAAAGAAATATGGAATGTTATTTTGCGGGTTTTTAAAAACAAATGGTTTACTAAATTTGCAAAGAAAGAGCGTATTTTAGATTCTCAATTATGTAAGTTAATAAAAGAGATTGAAAAAGGATTAATCGATGTTGATTATGGTGGTGGAGTTATAAAGCAAAGGCTTGGCAGAGCAAACCAAGGAAAGTCGGGTGGGTATCGGTGTATTATTTTA
>JBASCV010000154.1:0-34225 GCA_049651825.1 Bacteroidia bacterium | reverse complement strand
CAATATTGCCGACCACCAAACACTTGTAAAAATTGGTAGTGAAATTGGTATTGATACAACTGAAATTACCGAAGTGTTAACTTCCACTGCTTTTGCAGAAGAAGTAAATAATGATGTGTACGAAGCGCAGCAATTAGGTATCAGAGGTGTTCCGTTTTTTGTGATAGACAGGAAATATGGCGTTTCTGGTGCGCAAGAAAGTGAAACCTTTATCAATGCACTCAATAAAGCTTGGAAAGAAAACCCTGTTGAAAATTAAAACGGGGACATATTAATCAAAATACTGCAAATACAATACAATTATATGAATCCCAAATTATCACCATCAGCCAAATTTTCTTCTTATCAAATAATTGTGATTGTATTGCTTGCACTTACACAGTTTACAGTAGTGTTGGATTTTATGGTAATGTCGCCACTAGGCGATATGTTAATGAAATCAATGGCATTAACCACTACCCAATTTGGATTAGCCGTATCTGCCTATGCAATTAGTGCAGGTGTTTCGGGGCTTTTAACAGCGGGCTTTGCCGATAGTTTCGATAGAAAAAAGCTGTTATTGTTTTTTTATATCGGCTTTATCATTGGTACTTTACTTTGTGGCCTTGCTACTTCGTATCCTTTACTGATAGCTGCTCGTATATTTACTGGAATATTTGGCGGTGTAATTGGCTCTATTGGTATGGCTATTGTTGCTGATTTGTTTGTAATTCAGCAAAGAGGGCGTGTAATGGGATTTATGCAAATGGGCTTTGGTGCAAGTCAGGTATTGGGTATTCCTATTAGTCTTTTTTTAGCAAATGCATGGGGATGGCAAATGCCATTTTTTATGATTGTTGGATTGGCCTTTATTATTTGGGTGTTGATTGTATTAAAACTAAAACCCATTACTCAGCACTTAGAAGTAAAAAGTGATAAAAGCGCATTTTTACATTTGCTACACACCATTTCTAATCGCAATTACAGAATAGGTTTTTTGTCTACGGCACTACTTTCTTTAGGTGGCTTTATGATGATGCCTTGGGGTAGCGCTTTTTCTATTAACAACCTTAAAATAACTCAAGAACAACTACCAATACTATTTATGATTTCAGGTATTGCTACATTATTAATTATGCCTGTTATTGGTAAACTAAGCGACAAACTCGATAAATTAAAGCTATTTGCAGTTGCATCTGTTTGGATGATGATTGTGGCTGTAATTTATACAAGTTTAACACCTGTTCCGTTTTGGGTGGTGGTAGCCGTTAATATATTATTAATGATGGGTATTATGAGTCGTATGGTGCCTGCTATGGCATTGGTAACTGCACTTCCTGAAATGAAAGATAGAGGTGCCTTTATGAGTATCAACTCTTCATTACAACAAATAGCTGGTGGTATTGCTGCTGCAATAGGTGGTATGATTGTGGTTCAAAAAGATAAATACAGTCCGTTAGAACACTACGATACACTAGGCTATGTAATTGTTGTGATATCGCTAATTGGTATTTTTATGCTCTGGAGAGTGAATAATTTGGCAAAGAAATAGATCCTTTTTTTATAGATTGCCTTAGTTTTGTTTGGAGCGTATTTTTTAGATGTTGCAACTAATTATTTAACTCTAATTCAACAACATTTTTTAACGCAGGTAAATCTGTTTTACAGATATCGAAAATGATCTCGTAATCAAGTTTTTCGTAATGATGAGAAATAAAATCTCTAAATTTTATTATTGTATCCCACTCAATATGAGGATGTTGGTTTTGTAAGTGGGTGTTGTTTTTTAATAGTCGTTTTAGATTTTCGCCAATGGCTTGTAATCTTGTAACAATAGCATCGAGTAATGTATTTCCGTATTCGCTATCAACAAAATCCTTGGGAGATTTGATTTCCGAAAATCGTTTTTCACAAATCTCTATGTGTTCTAGTACAATTTCAAGAACATATTTTTCTGTTTCAGACATAAATTAAATCATTATTGATCTGTTTCAAAAAACGTTCAGAGACATGTGGGCCCTTTCTTAATAAGTCAATTTTTTTATTTAATCGTTTTTCTAAGTAAGCATAAAGCCCCATCAATAGCTTATACGAAGGTTGTTTTATACTTACTAAAATATCTATATCGCTGTCTGTATTTTCTTCTCCACGTGCGTAAGAACCAAACAGCGCAATTTCCTCTACCCCAAAATGTTCCTGTAAATAGGGCTTTTCAATAGTAATAGATTCTATAATTGCTTGTTTATTCATCAACACAAAGATACAAAAAAAAGTCTAAATTTTTACTATGCTTTTAGTCCGGTGCATATTAATTTTGAACATACTGACACAAATCGCATTGTGAATATTTTATTTTTTGATGTTCTATTTATAATATTTTACCATTATGATGGGGGAGTTTGAAATAAATTTCAAATGGGTTTAAAGCTTGCTTTAATAGAAAATCATTAGTAGCAATTCTACCAAAAAGCCTAATAAAAAACCTGTATATACTTGCGCTGGCGAATGGGCATTTAACTTAAGCCTTGCAAAGCCTATTATACCTGCTAAAAATAGCGTAAACATAAATATTAGCTCCAAATCTAATCGTAAGCGGTATATTATTCCTAAAATAACGCCAGCTGTTCCACCAATTCCTATTGCGTGGGCACTAATTTTCCATTTCAAATTAATTAATAAGGTAAGCAATAAGCAAATGGCAGCACCCAAAACCACAACTTTAAAAACGCTTGGAAAACCTGCATTAAAAAATAAATAAAACAATGCAAAATAATAAAGCGTGGTGCTTATATATGGCAATAAGCGCTCGCTATTTGTTTCCATTTCTAAGCTTTTTATACGCCCTGTTTTAAGCAAAATCAATACATTAAAAGCTGGCAATAAAAATGTAAAAACAAACGTAATACCTAAAATAACAAGCTTTACTTCGGGTGCTGTAAATGTTGAAATATAATTATTGGTGTAAAACAGCAACGCAAAGCCATACGTTGGCATCAATAAGGGATGAAATAGATAAGAAATAATTTTAGCGATGCGAATTTCCAAAATAGTTGTAATTGAAGTGAAATGGTTTTAATGTTGTTAGAATTATTTACAAAATACATTCTCGCTTATTTCTCAACTTTGCTCGAAATTATCTTGTGCTGAATTATAATTCTTTTCTCAGTCGAGCAACAGGTATTTCAAGCTGTTCGCGGTACTTGGCAATAGTTCTGCGGGCAATATTGTACCCTTTTTCTTTTAATATTTTTGCTAGTTTATCATCGGTCAACGGCTTTTTTTTGCTTTCGGCACCAATACAATCTTGTAATATTTTTTTTACTTCACGGGTAGAAACTTCTTCACCGCTATCAGTAGAAAGCGATTCGCTAAAGAATGATTTTAATAAAAATGTTCCAAAAGAAGTTTGCACATATTTACTATTAGCAACACGCGAAATGGTAGAAATATCTAACCCTACTTTTTCTGCAATATCTTTTAAAATCATCGGTTTTAAAAGCGTTTCGTCCCCTTCTAAAAAATAGTCGCGCTGATATTCCATAATTGCATTCATGGTATAAAGTAGTGTTTGCCCTCGTTGTTGAATGGCATCAATAAACCAACGGGCACCGTCTAGTTTTTGTTTTACAAACACTGATGCTTCTTTACTTCCTTTACTTTTTTCTTTTGAATACTCTTCAAGCATTTGGCTATATGCTTTGCTTACTCTTAATTCTGGGGAGTTCCGACTGTTTAAAGTAAGTGTTAATATACCATCGTCATTCGTAATAATAAAATCAGGAATTACTTGTTGAAAGCTCTTTTGCCCGTCAGCCATTGAGTTGCCTGGGCGAGGATTAAGTTTCAATATTTCATGAATCACATCTTTTAGCGTATCATCATCAATTTCTAGCTTTTTAAGAATTTTATCGTAGTGTTTTTTTGAAAATTCATCCATTTGCTCCTCTACAACTTTAATTGATAATTCAACTATTGGTGTTAGGGGTTTACGGTGTAATTGAATGAGTAAACACTCACGTAAATCTCGTGCGCCAACTCCTGCTGGGTCAAACTCTTGAATTACTTTCAATAGCTGTTCCAACTCTTTTTCATCAGTACTTATATTTTGAGAAAATGCAATATCATCTACAATCGATGCTAAATCTCTTCGTAAATAGCCATCGTCATCCAAATTTCCAATTAAATAATTAGCAATTTGGTATTCTCTATCGTCTAAATCTTTTAGCCCAAGCTGGCTCTCCAATAAATCTTGAAATGAAACACCAACAGAAAAAGGTATTTCTTTACGCTCTTCATCCGGACTAGTATTATTCGCCTTTGTTTTATACGATGAACCTTCATCTTCATCCATATAATCGCTGATACTAAAATCATCGCGCTGGTTAGCATCTTCTTTTGCTACATCATCGTAGTTTTCATCCTCAAAATCAGAGTTGCTTTCTTCGTCCATTTCTGGGCCTTCTTCCAATGCAGGATTAAGCTCTATTTCCTCTTTTATACGTTGTTCTAGTGCAATTGTAGGTAATTGCAATAGCTTCATCAACTGTATTTGCTGAGGCGATAGTTTTTGGAGTAACTTTTGAGAGAGTACCTGCTTTAACATTTGACTTGAACGGGTGATGGTTAATACAAAAATAAAAAATTGTTGGTATTCTGTTACTAAACTAAAGCAAGTTCCGTACCAAACAATAAAAAAGTAATCTAAAAATGATAATCCTTATAATCTTTAGTAAACTCTTCAGCTGCTATTGGCACATTTACCTTTAAATTATAGTATTCATAGGTTTCAAAAATGCCTTTGTCGTCTAATATTTTTTCACTCAGTGGTAACATTAACTCTTTATCAATTAAAAGTAAAATCTGTTTTGCATATACATTGGGTACCTGAATAACTTGGCCTTCTTTTACATCATCGTACCAGCTCACTTTTGTGTTTTTTTCGAGCATCATAAATTCGCTAACATTTAATCGTTTTGCTATTGTAAGTAGTGTTTCTCCCTTTTTTATGGTGTATGATTCCCAGGCAAAATCAGAAAACGATACCGATAATTTATAACACGTTCTGCCAGCAAATTGCTCTTCTCCTAACATCACAAAGTACTTTTCTAGATTAGTACCATATCGTTTAATTCCTGTTTTAAGTATTTCTCCAAAATAATCCATTCCTAGCTCAAAAATAGTGTGATGTTGATTTTTGCGCATAAGTGAGCCCATGGGATCAAGATTTAGGTTTACGTATGGAAAAGTGCCAGGGTTTACCAGCGCATTCCCATTGTTTTGCCCTTCTACCCACAATACTTCCTGACTACCAAGTGATATGTACATTTTGCGTGGCGATGCCTGCATTTTTACATTTGATACAGTGTACATCATTTTACCATTTACACGCTCATTTCTACGTAATTCGTAACGTAAGGTTTTTACTTCAGATATTGATTTAGCTATTTTGTTAAGTAAATCAAGTGCACCTGCAGGTTTTGAAGTTTCATGTTTAAATGAAAAAGAAGTATTCAGTAACCCTGCAATGATGATGCAAATGGGTATAAATAATTTGATTCGTTTAAATACAATGTTTTTCATTATGTATAAAAAATGTTGGAATAATTAAAATTTATAGTCTTTGTAATCTTTTGTAAACTCTTCGGGTAATATGGGAGTGTTAACTTTCAAGTTATAATATTCGTAAGTTTCAAACAATCCTTTATCATCAAAAATTTTATTGTTTACGGGCAATAAAAGTTCTTTGTCAACAAGTAATAACGTATATTTTGCATAGGCATCAGGCACCTTTATTACATCACCAGGTTTTACGTCTGAGTACCACGAGTATTTGGGATTGTTTTCTAAAATCATATATTCACTTACATGCAGTTTGCGGGCTATTGTAGTCATGTTTTCACCTGCTTTTACCGTGTACGAATTCCATGTGAAATCGTTAAATGAAATAGATATTTTATAACACATTCTACCATCGTATTTTTCTTCATCTAATAATACAAAGTATTTATCAAAATTAGCACCAGCACGTCTGATGCCATCTTTGAGAATTTCGGCCAAATATTGCATCCCCATTTCGTGTATGGTATGATGTTGGTCTTTACGCATTAATGAGCCATTCGGGTCGAGGTTAAGATTAATATACGGAAACGCTCCTGGGTTTACTAGTGCATTCCCATTATTAGCGCCTTCAATCCAAATCAATTCGGGACCTCTAACCGAAATATACAATTTGCGTGGCGATACTTGTAATTTTACACTCGACTCGGTATGTTGCATTTTGCCTTTTATACGCTCGTTACATTGCAAGTTATAGCGCAAGGTTTTTACTTTACTAATTGATTCAAGCAGCTTAGTAAGTACCTCTTTGGCTGAGTTACTTTTTTTATATTCAAAAGTTGTGAAAGAGGTTGTGATTATACAAAAACAGAACAACAAACTAAAAACAACTACTCTACCAATATATTTTTTCATGTTCATTTCATTTAGTTGTATAAAGATACTCTCATTTTTTGTGTTAAAAAATAGTTATTTAAAAATTTAAACACACTCTTAACTTTTTTTAAATCCATAGCCTTTATAATCAACCGAAAACTCTTCGGCTGCAATGGGTTTGTTTACTTTTATGTTATAAAAATCATAGGCTTCAAATAAGCCTTCTTCGTCATATACTTTTACACTTACTGGTAGGTAACTTTTTTTATCAATATACATTAGTACTTTGTTAGCATATGGTAGTGGAATCATTATTTTTTTGCCTTCTTTTAAGTGTGTATAATAGCCTGATAGGTTGTTTTTGTAACGAATTTTAAAATCACTGGTATGCATTTTTCTGGCAATGTCGGTTACTGTTTCGCCTTTTTGCACAGTATATTCAACATATTTATAATCAGGAAAGTTAATGAGCAACTGATAACAATCGATATGATTCCAAACAATAGTGCCTGCATAAGCAAAATGTTTATCAAAGTCTTTTGGCGCCTTTACAATAGTGTTTGCAACAATTATACCAATGTGTTGTAAGCCTAGGTCAAATATGGTGTGGTGCTGATCCTTGCGCATTAGGCTTCCGTAAGGGTCGAGGTTAAGATTGGCTAAGGTAAAAGAAGGTGAGTGTACAATGGCATCGCCTTTGTTTTGGCCTTGTATCCATAGTATTTCAACGCCCTTGAGCTTGCTTTTGAAATATATTTTTTTAGGTGAAGTGTTGATTTTGAGTGTTGATTCGGCATGCAAAAACTTTCCGTTTACCCTTTCTGTTGCACTTAAATCATAGCTTTGTGTTTTTATATGTTTCATGCTATCAAGCATGTGCGAAACAATTTCCATGCACGATGTTTTTGCAACAGGAACAGTGTTTCCTGTAAACAGAAAAAACGCTGAAATAATGAATAATACTCTCAAAAACAACATGTACAAAATTAACAAATTTTGCAGCGTTTTTATTGTTTTTTAGTTTCTTTTTGCCAGTCGGCTAACGATTTATTTAATGTTTCGGCAAACACGCTGCTCGGTTGTGCTCCCGAGATAGTTTGTTTACCGTTAAAAACAAAAAAAGGAACACCATTTACACCCATTTTTTCGGCTTCCGCAATGTCCTGTTTTACTTTTGTAGCATATACTTCATTGTTTAATGCTTCTTTTACGTCAGTTTCGGTAAGTCCAATTGGTTTTACAAGTTCTATAAGTGTGTTTTCGTTGCTAAAATCTTTTCCTTCAGTAAAATAGCCTTTGAATAAGCATTCTTCAACAGCATTGCTCAAACCTTTTGTTTTTGCATATTGCAATAAACGGTGGGCTTTAAACGAGTTAGCAACAACGGCAATGTCAAAATTATAGTTTAAACCAGCCTTTTTGGCCATTTCCACCACTTGTTGGTGCATTTGCTTTGATTCCGATACACTTATTCCTTTGCGTTGTGCTAGGTACTCATAAATGTTTACAGGCTTTTCGAAGTGTTCGGGAATCGATGGGTCGAGTTGATAGCTTTTCCAAACAATGTTTATTTTGTTGCTATCGGCAAAATGTGAAAGCGCTTGTTCAAAATGGCGTTTGCCAATGTAGCAAAACGGACACATCATATCGCTCCATATTTCAACTGTCATTTTATTTTCAGTTTGTGGAGTTGTTGTTTGTGAAGCATTTATAGGTTTCGTTTGGCTTTTACTTGGCTCGCTACAAGCACTTAATAGAGCTATAATGCTTATGAATAGGACTATTTTTGTTTGCATGTTATGAATTGTTCTGTTTTTGCAATTGGTTGAATGCAAATATACCTGAACGTTATAATACTTGCAAGGGGGGATTCATTGCAGGGATTAAAAGTCCCTTATTATTAGGTTGAGATTACCTTACACACATGCCTTCAAATAAATCCCGACCAGCGGGAGAATGTAGAACCATTTGCTCCCTTTAACCAAAATGATGTTCTGATTGAATTTTGAATCGGAAACTTAAAACTCTCTTTTGCCGCTTCTGAAAATACAATTTCGGCTTTTATTGTTATATTTTGCATACAATATTTCTATTTCTCTAATACGTCATAATAAACTTCCTTACATTTAATTATGAAATCTGAATTTAGATTTTCAACAAGATTATTATCATAGGTTGTTGGAAAAAAATCAAACATGATTATATTATTTGTTTTTTTTAGCAAAGCAGAATTAATTAGTACACTTGACATTTTCTCTCTTTCAATAAAACGAACAGATATTAAGTCTATAAAAGTTAATTTTATAGTTTCAAACTCGAAATCCTTCAAGCTGTTCATACACTTAATAACTACATCCAGATTTTTTTTGTTGCCAGTTGATTTGTAGCTAATTTCTGAAATTAGTGCATCAGAAAATTGCTCATATTTATTAATTATTTCATTTAACATAAATTTTCAATATTTTAAGCCTAAGTAGCTGTTATCACCTGCAAGATAATTTCTCTAACTCTACTTCTCCACAATAATAAATTCCGTTCTTCTGTTTTTTGCTCTTCCAGCTTCGGTAAGGTTATCTGCAATGGGTTTTGAAGGACCAAAACCTTTGAAGGCAAGTAAGCGTTTTTCGGATATTCCTTTAGTAACAAGCAAATCGCGCACGGTAAAGGCACGGTCGGTAGAGAGTGCTAAATTGGAGGCCTCACTACCCACATTATCGGTATGGCCGTACACCTCAATTTTTACGCTAGGGTTGGCTTTTAAAAACTCTACAAACTCATCTATTACAATCATGGAGCGAGGGTCTAAATCGGCCGAATTGGTTTTGTAATACACATTGTTAAGCGTATAGGTTTGTCCCACTTTTATTGAATCAACGGCTATGTTGTCTATTTTCATTGGTTTTGAACCTTTGATAGAATCTTTCGCAATCAATTGTGAGCTAAATGCGTAGTTGTCTTTTTTTACGCTTACAATTAAATCGCTTTTTACTTTTGTATTTACAATGGCCATGTACTCTCCGCTAGTAGTATCAACCACTGCATCGGTTACTTTTTTGCTAGATGCATCTTTTATTTCTACGTTAAATTTTTTATCTGTGCCGTTGGCTTTGTCTTCTACTTTACCTTTAATGAAGGCAACAGCATCAGGGCGTACCTCTTTGTACAATTCAAACGAATAAATATCGTAACCACCAACTGATTTACCTTTTGCACGTGCAGGTAAGTTCGATGCAAAATAACCAAGATGCCCATCTGTACTTACAAAAAAGCCAAGGTCGTCTCCGGTAGTATTAATAGGTATACCAATGTTTTTAGGCTCTTGCCAATTTCCGTCTTCGCCTTTACGCACCACAAAAATATCGGCACCACCAACGCCTACATGTCCATCAGACGAGAAATAAAGCGTTTGAAAATCGGAGTGAACAAAAGGGGATAGCTCATCACCGCTAGTATTAATAACGGGTCCAAGATTTTCGGGTGTGCTCCACACGCCAGTTGCTGTGTTTTTCACTGTTTTGTATATATCTACACCACCACGTCCGCCTTTGCGGTCGCTACAGAAATAAAGTGTTTTACCATCCGAAGCAAGTGATGGTTGTGAGTCCCAAAAAATAGGGTCGTTAATGCCTTCTACTTTTTGTGCTTCAGTCCATTCGCCATTTATTTTGTCGGAATAGTAGATGTCGCAGTTGGCTTGCGGTCCTCCATCATTTTTACAAACTGTAAAAAACAAATGTTTATTATCAATCGACATGGTTGCACCACCTTCGCTACCATTTTTATTGAAAGGGTAGGGCATACGTTTTCCTTTATCAAATTCACCTGTAGCAGGGTCTCTTTTACTATAGCTAAATAGTTCTTGTTCTTTATCCGATATTTGCCCCACAATGCCACTTTTATCAGTGTATGGTTGTTTGCGAGTAAATAGTATCATTTCATCGTCTGGAGAAATAATAGGTAAGTATTCATCACGTTCGGTACAAATACCTGAAACAGGCGTAGGGTCGAATGGTACAATGTTTTTAAATAAATCGTTATAAACTTTTGCATACTTTATCATCTGCTTCGCCTCATAACGTAGGTTATCGTAACTTTTATGATATTTTTTTTCATCATCTTCTTTAAAGTCCAAAAACTGTTTCAAGTATTTAACGGCCTCTTCCCAATTTTCTTCTTCGTAATAAATAAATCCAAGGTAGTAATAGGCGTTTGAGTGATATTTCGGACACTGTTCAATAACCTTTTTGTAATAAGGTTCAGCCGGTTTAAATGGTGCTCTATCATAGATGAGTGTTTTAATGCGTTCTTCGGCATAAGCAAAATTAGCATCTACATAATCAGGGTCAAGTTCTAGTGCTTGCTTTAGAAAATTAAGGCGTTCATCTTTTTTATTTTTTTTATCAATTCCTTGTTCATATAATTTCTTTGCTTTTTTGTTGTCTGTTTTTCCACAGTCTTCATCTTTTTCATCTTGCGCAATTGCCGGAAATACGGCAATTGTAATTAAAAGAAAAAAAAATATTTTTTTAATTGTATTCATACAAAAAAACGATAATTGTATTGGTTTAGTATTAGAAGTGATTTTTAATTATTTACATCGAATTTCTAACGTTTATTTAGGTTGTTTAGTTAATGATGTAAATAACATAAACGTTCCTTCCCACAGTCTTCGACAGGCTCAGACTGACTGCGCGCGGGTCATATTGAGCCTGTCGAAATATGTGCGTAAGCATTTTTACGTAAATCCTTACTGTTTTTATTTCAATTTTTTATCCGATTCAGCTTTTGCTTTATTTAAAATATCATTGGCTTTTTTATCAGCCTCTTCAATTATTTTGTTTGCTTTTTTATCTACTTCTTTTTTAGCGTTTGGAACAGCTAATTTCGCAGCATTTTTTGCAATCGGATTTTTTGCATCATTCACGGTTTTGTCAATAGCAGCATAACCTTCCGTTTTTGTTTTATCAGCCAATGTTTGTGCTTCGGCTTTTATTTTAGCAGCCTGTGCTTGTGCATCTTTCATTATTTTATCAGCTTCTGCACGTGCTTTTTCTTTTGCATCATCCACTTTTTGAGTGATAATTTCTTTCACCTGCTCTTTCACTTGTTCTTTCACATCTTGTGTGCTTTCAGCACCCATCGGCATTACTTTTACTGTTGGAGCATTAGCAGTACCACCAAATAGCGCTTTCACTTTTATTTTGTCGCTTAATTTTAGGTTTGTTCCAGCTGTTTTATTTAACTGATCCATCAAGCCACCAGCCACTGCGTTTGCTTGACCTCCAAGTTCCGACATAGGCATTTCTAAATTCCAAGTGTAATCAATTGTTTGGTCAAATCCTGTAGAGCCTTTTACTTTAGCTGATACAGCACCCATTTTTACAGGCATTTCTTCAACTTCTACTCTTCCGTTTTTGAATTGGAAACTAGCATTTATATTTTCGAAAGCCATTTTTTTGTATTTAGGTTGTTTCAATGCGTCAGCCAATTTATTGATTGGTTCAAAGCCTTCCACAACAACATTTGTGGTGCTTAATTTACCTCCACCTGTAAGTGTTTTTAAATCGGGCTCCATCTTTGAGTCGAGAGTAGCTACAAATTTTAGCTGAGTTCCAAATTTACCTTTTGCATATTTACCAATAGGTGCAAGCTTTTGAACAGTGTTAAACATTTTAAAGGATTTAGCGATATCAAAATTTGTGATATCCAAATCAAAATCAACTTTAGGTTTTTTAACATTTGTAGTATTATAACTACCACTCATTGCCATTGTTCCTTCTAGCTCTTTAAGCGTCATTTTTAAATTGTTTAATGAAGCCGTGCTGTTTTTTATTTTAACTGCACCCGAAACATCCGTAATGGTTAAATTATCATATAGTATTTTTCCTATGGTTGAATTTAATACAACATCTAAGTTTGATGGTACTTCTACAACGCTCATTGCTGATGCGGTATCAGTAGCTGCTGGTTGTGCTGCAGTTTCTTCTTCAGCAGTAAATTCATTCAAATCAAGTAATGATGATTTGAAATTAAATGTTCCTTTTAATAGCGAGTCTTTTAAAGCATATTGTAAAAAGTTTTCAATTTTGCCATCTAGCTGCATATCGCTTTTACCAACCTTTCCGTCAAACTGAACTAACTCTACATATTGAGGCGTAAAGTTCATGTTCAGTTTATTTATTTTTGTTGGATAGTTTAAACTAGCCGTTTTGTAGTTCATATCCGTAATGGTTAAATTACCTTTCGCATCAAATTTTTCATATTGTTCTTTGTCGATGTAAGACATACGTCCTTTCATTTTAATGTCTGATTCAACCAATCCATTTAAATCATCGCCTTTTTCAAGAGGAATAACATCTTTTATGCTTGCAATGTTTATTTTAGAAACAAGTTCAGCATCAATATTCGCATCCGAAACAGGAGTTGATAAATGTAATTTAGCATCTACTGGGTTACCCGCAAGTTCTACATGAAATCTGTTCAAATCAATAACAGTAGCATCCGGTTCGCCTGTTTTATTATTGATTGCTAAATCAACTTGAATGTTTGTAACTGCTTTTGGCAACGAAGGGTATTGAAACATCGCATCTTTAATGTTTAGTTTCAAACCAAATGCTGGCATTTTTTTATCATTGTATATTCCTTTAGCAAAACCATCTAACGCCAATAAACCTGATGTTTTTACATCCTTGAAATCAGCTGTATATACCCCCGGTACAAGTGATAAAATGTTTTTAAATTCTGTTTGGTTGGCTTTGAATTTTAAGTCCATATCCATGTCGTCTTTTGGCATTGCAAAGTATCCGTCAAGACCTAATGTTAACTCATTCAATGAAAACTCGTTGTTTTTAAATGTGAATTTAAAATTAGGCATATCAGCATCTAAATCAGCTTTGATGTTTGTTTTTACTTTGTTTAAATAAGCTACACCACCATAGTTCATTGAGAATTGTTCAATTTCGGTAAGTGTTTCCAAAACAAAATTATCGGATGTAAAATCACCACTCAATGTGTGGTTCATATTTACCAATTCTGTTTTAAAATCAAGCGATGCATCGTCATATAAAATATAGCCATTTTTTATTTCAAACTCTTTTAACGTCATTTTAAATGGAGCCGATTCTTCGGTAGGTGCTGCCGCAGTAGTTGTATCTGTTGATGGTTTTGTAATATCCCAATTTGCTTTTCCATCTTTTAATACCAATGCTTTAATACGTGGCTGGTTAAGTGATATGGTGTTTATTTTATACTGTTCGCCTTTGATAACGCTCATTAGGTTTAAGCCAATAGTAAGATTTTTGGTAGATAATAACGTGTCGCCTTCAAAATCACCAATGTTTGCAATGCTTACATTGTCAATAGAAAGAGTAAAATCTGGAAACGATTTTATTAATGTTAAATCAAATTCTCCAAAATCAACTTTGGCATTTAAGTTGGCATTTGCTTGATCTTTTACAAATTGCACAATTTGTTTCTTAAATAAAAATGGTGCAGCCATTAGTAAAATGATTAATACAAGGAAGCTAATACCAGTCCATTTAAGGATTCTACTGATTAAACTTTTTTTCTTTTTAGGCTCTGTTGTTGTCATCGTTTTTTTAGTTATTGTTCTTCTTTATTTTAATTGTTTTTCTTTGATTCTAAATTTTTACACTTTTGTTTCTCAACAAATGGTCAACCATCACCATTGCTGCCATTGCTTCTACAATAGGCACTGCACGTGGTAATACACAAGGATCGTGCCGTCCTTTGCCCATCATTTCAACCGCTTCTCTTTTACTGTTTACTGTGTTTTGCTTTTGCATAATGGTTGCAACAGGTTTAAAAGCTACTCTAAAATAAATATCCTCTCCATTGCTTATGCCTCCATCAATTCCACCACTATTATTTGTTTTGAAACGAATATCAACTCCCTCCCCTTGAGGGGAAGGGTTGGGGATGGGTTTATCATTGTGTTCACTGCCTTTCATTTTAGTGCCTTCAAAGCCACTACCGTATTCAAAACCTTTTACAGCATTAATGCTTAGCATGGCTTTTCCTAAATCGGCATGTAGCTTGTCAAATACAGGTTCTCCTAGTCCAGCAGGAGTTCCTTGTATTACGCAAGAAATAACACCTCCTATGGAGTCGCCTTCTTTTCTAACCTGTTCAATGCGTTGTAACATTGTTTGCGCAATTAACTCATCAGGGCAACGAACTGCATTCGATTCAATTTTTGTAAAATCTAATTTTTTATAATCTTTCAACAACTGAATATCTCCAACTTGTGAAGTATAAGCATGTATGCTGATGTTTGATTGTTTTAAAATCAATTTCGCTATTGCTCCTGCCACAACTCTGCTTACTGTTTCACGTGCAGAAGAGCGTCCACCCCCTCTGTAATCGCGAGTTCCATACTTTACATCATAGGTGTAATCGGCATGTGATGGGCGATAAACATTGGTAATGTGCTTGTAGTCCTGAGGCTTTTTATTTTGGTTACGAACAATAAAGCCAATAGGAGTTCCTGTAGTTTTGCCTTCAAATATTCCTGAAAGAAATTCTACCGTATCCGATTCTTTGCGTTGCGTTACAATTGACGATTGCCCAGGACGTCTTCTATTCAGCTCTTTCTCAATAAAATCAAAATCAATAAGTAATCCTGAAGGGCAGCCATCAATAATCCCACCCATGGCTTCGCCATGCGATTCGCCAAAGCTTGTAAGTGTATATAATTTACCAAATGTGTTGCCTGCCATAGTTTTATTGTAACTATGACAAATTTACAAATTAAGCGTTGCTTATTGAAATAAAAAGTGAAGAATAAATGGTTTCTAAATCAAAACACACTTTTATATAGTTTTATAGTGTTACTTGCAATGTATATGGGTTATACCCTGCAAAAACACCATATCCACCGTTTATATTGCTATACATTTGAATGGGTTCCGAAAATGGGCCGTTAGAGTAGACTACATCTGAGAGTTTAGAATGATATAAGTAATATTCTTTTGATGCATGTATAAGTTGAAGTTCGCCATTAGCATTATTCCCCGTATTGCTTGAAGATGCATATATTTCAAATGTTTCAGTAATTGTACTTCCGTCCTTATCTTTATCAGATATATTGTTTGAATACATACTGTAATAACTAGTGTCTATTGAACCATCGTAGTAGTATTTATCATAGTAAACTATTCTGTAATAGTTTTCTGACCCTGATGGATCATTCCATTCAGTGGTGAAAAAATAACGATTCGGATTATCGGGGTCAACTATCGGTTCGGCAGAATAAGTCAATGTTTGATTTGAGTTAGGTATGCTTGTACTTGCATTTACATTTTTACCGTCAGGTGTAGTAACAGTTAAGTAATAGGTGGCGCCTACGGATAGTGGAAAAAGAGTTGTGCTAACAAAATAATAATTTCCTGTATCGTTATATGCCAATGTTTGAAAATTTATTCCATCATTTATTTGTACAGTGGCATTACTAATTGCTGAATAATCGTTTGAATTCGAATTGTTATATAAGGGTTGACTTAAAGTAACACTTACTTTTATCAGAGTATCCGTAGGTGATATAAATGAGCTTACAACCAATTTGGATTCTACTGCAGGAAGTTTAACGTCTGCATCTTTTTCGCAGGCGGTCAAACCAATAATTAAGCTTAACGCAATTAATTTTATATAATACTTCATAGGGATAAATGGCTAGTGTTTATAATACATTCATTAAAATTTCCATGTCCAACTTATAGAAGGAATTATTGGGAACAATGAGATTTGTTTTAGTTTGGTTTGTTGTGTATTAGGATCGTATTGGGTATAATAATAAAATGGATTTTTACGATTGTATGCATTGTATAGCCCTAATTCAAAGGTGCGTTCATATTTTTTCATTTTTTTGTGAAACTGAATAGCAATATCAAAGCGGTGGTAAGGAGACATTCTAAAACTGTTTTTTTCTCCATAATCATTTACAGTATATGAACTATTGTAATACGGTAGTGTATGACTACTTTGCACAGGAGCCTGATAGCTAGATAAAGGCAAGGTAATTGCATTGCCAGTTCCATAAACCCAAGTAGCAGATAGCGTAATATGGTCACTAAGCTTGTAAATACCAACAACCGAAAGATCGTGTCTTCTGTCATAACGTGCATGAAATCTTTTCCCAAAATTAAGTTCATCAAATTGTAACCATGTCCACGAAAGTGTATATCCTATCCAGCCAGTTAGTTTGCCGAATTTTTTTTGAAATAAAAATTCAGCACCGTAGCTTTCTGCATTTCCGCTAGTAACTACATTTTCGTAAGAAAATTCAGACGAGCTTTCAGTAGGGTCGACACTAAAAAAAGATGCACCATCAACATAACCAATTATGTTTTTTGATGTTTTATAATATCCCTCCAAAGACGCCATGAAATCAGCATTTTGTATTGTAAGATCTTTTGCTATTCCTAAAGCTACCTGTTGAGATTGTTGTGGTTTTATTTTATCCGTTGCAGGTACCCACAAATCAGTAGGCAATCCTATTCCAGAGTTTGAGAGTAAATGTAAATACTGATTCATGGTTGCATAACTTGCTTTAAGTGATAAATCACTTTTTATTAAATAGCGCAATGCAATACGTGGTTCAGGATTAATATAACTTTTATCACGAACATTAAAATTACTTAATCTAAAACCTGCGTTTGTTCTCCATTTATCATTTATTTAAAAATCGTCTTCAATATAAATTGCTGTTTCCGTAGTATTGATATGTGTGTTTTTAACATAATTTTCTTCAGGATATGAGCTTTCTGTAACAATTGCACCTGGCCTAAAAGTATGATTTGTTGCGAGTAATCCACCTTTTATGTAATGCTTCGAACTATGCGAATAATCAATATCCCATTTAATAGAATAATCGCGTATCCCAGAAAAGTAGTTAAGATTAAAATAGTCAGATTGGTATTTTTCTTTTGCGCTAATGTCAAACAAAAAGTCGGTAAAAATAAGTGATACGTTCGAAAACGTTTTTTCATTAATCAAGTGATTCCATCTTAAAGTACCTGTAGCATTGCCTCATGCTAAACCCGCTTCGGAGGTATAGTTTGCGTCTACTTTATCTTTTAAATAAAATTTATCTTTTCCGAAATAACCACTTAAGTATATTTTATTTTTATAGTTAATAACATAATTTAGTTTAGCATTAAAATCATAAAAATAATAACCCGTATTAACACCTGTTTGTTTTTTTATGAGTGGTTTTGCCAGAAAATCAATATAAGTTCTGCGTGCTGAAACCAAAAATGATAATTTGTCTTTAATAATTGGTCCTTCAAGGGTAAGTCTTGAAGATATAAGTCCTACGCCTGCTTCTCCACGAATTTTTTCTTTGTCTCCATCTTTCATTTGCATTTCAATAACTGATGAAAGGCGTCCTCCATAGCGTGCCGGAAATCCTCCTTTTGTTAGTTCTACACTTTTTAAAGCATCACCATTAAATAGTGAAAAGAAACCAAATAGGTGTGTTGCATTATATACAGTTGCATCATCCAATATAATTAAGTTTTGATCTGGGCCACCACCTCGCACATAAATCCCACTACTGCCTTCACTTCCTTTTTGTACTCCTGGTAACAGCTGAATAGCTTTCAGTACGTCTTTTTCGCCTAATAACGCAGGTAAGTTTTTGATTTGTTCTACAGGTAGGTCTATTTTGCTCATTTGTAGCTCATCACTTATCTTTTCTGCTTTTTCTGCTGAAACTTCCACCAGCTGTAAGTCGATACTTGTGTTAAGAGGAATATCCAACTGAATATTTTTTTTTAAATCAAGCTTAAATGTTTGAGGTTGATAACCAACATAGGTTACAATTAATTCAACCGAATCGGCTGGTAGAGTCAAGGAATAAAACCCATAATTATTAGATACAGTACCCATTTTTAGCTTCGGAGCGTAAATGTTTACACCTGGTAAGCTTTCTTTACTCCCTTTTTCGTTAATAAACCCTGATATTGTATATTTAATAGATGATTGTGCCGAGGACGATAAATTATATAAAATACTGATGATGATAAGTAACCATTGTAAGTGCTTCATTTTTTGGTTGTTTATGGTTTTTAGTCCTTTTAAATAATGAGTATAAGTATATATAACTTTAAACTTATCTTTTTGTTGATAAAATTTTCAAAATCACACTTATAACTAGTATTTTTATAAAATATTGTATGCCAATGAAAATTCTTATAAAAAACATAAAACACCTTATTCAGGTAGATGATACTGGTTTAGAGAAAGTTTCATCCGAACGAATAAAAATGTTGCCTCAAATTTCAGATGCTTGGTTAGCAATTGAAGATGATAAAATTGTAGGTTATGGTAAAATGGACGATTGGGAAGGAATAGCTGATTGGACTAATTTAACCGTTATTGATGCTACAGATAAATTGGTATTGCCTTGTTGGTGTGATAGTCATACACATATTGTTTATGCTGGCAGTAGAGAAGGTGAGTTTGTTGATAGGATTAATGGCCTGACTTACGAACAAATTTTTGAAAGAGGAGGCGGGATTTTAAATTCAGCCAAACGCTTGCAAGATGCTTCGGAAGAGGAGTTGATCGCAAGCGCTTTGATACGTTTGAACGAGATAATGTTGCAAGGTACCGGTGCTGTTGAGATTAAGAGTGGTTATGGTTTAAGTGTAGAGTCGGAATTGAAAATGTTGCGAGTGATAAAAAAATTAAAAACACTTACTCCGCTTACAATTAAAGCAACTTTTTTAGGCGCTCATGCTGTACCTGCCAATTATAAAGAACGTAAGGCCGATTATATAAAATTGCTCATCGATGAAATTATGCCTGTAATTGCTTCTGAACAATTGGCTGATTATTGTGATGTGTTTTGTGAACAAAATTATTTTACAAAAGAAGAAACCATTGAAATACTTACAGCTGCCAAAAAATACGGAATGCAGCCTAAGGTACATGCAGAGCAGTTGAGTAATTACGGTGGTGTTTTGGCTGGTGTAGAAGTTGGTGCTGTTAGTGTTGACCATTTGGAATATGTTGGTGATAAGGAGATTGATGCATTAAAAAAATCAGATACCATCCCTACCATTTTGCCTGGTGCGGCTTTCTTTTTGAGTTTGCCTTATCCTCCTGCTCGTAAAATGGTAGATGCAGGTTTGCCTTTGGCCATTGCAAGTGATTATAATCCGGGCAGTAGCCCCAGTGGAAATATGAATTTAATGGTTGCTTTAAGTTGTATTCAATACAAGCTTACTCCTGAAGAAGCAATCAACGCTGCAACAATCAATTCGGCATATGCCATGGGCTTATCTAAAACACATGGTAGTATTGCTGTTGGTAAACAAGCCAATGTATTTATTACAAAAGAAATTCCAAGTTATTCGTTTATCCCTTATTCTTTCGGAAGTAATTTGATTGAAACTGTTATAATTAAAGGAAAAGTTGTTCAAAATATTTCATCAATAAATTGAAAATATTAGTAAATAAAGAAAACAATTAACCACTGATATGACCCAAAAAGAGCTCAGAGCCTTAGAGTCTTAGCGGTAAAAAAAATTAAATTATGAATTCTCAATTAATAGAATGTGTACCTAATTTTTCAGAGGGAAATGATTTAAATATCATCAAGCAAATCACAGATGAAATTGAATCTGTAGAAGGAGTTAAATTATTGAACGTTGATCCAGGCAAGGCAACAAACAGAACAGTTGTAACATTTGTTGGTACTCCTGATGCGGTTGTAGATGCTGCATTTTTGGCGATCAAAAAAGCAAGTGAATTGATTGATATGAGCAAGCATAAAGGAGAGCATCCTCGTATGGGTGCAACAGATGTGTGTCCGCTTATTCCTATTGCAGGCATTAGCATGGAAGAAACATCCGAATATGCAAAAAAACTTGGCGCAAGAGTTGGCAATGAACTAGGCATTGCCGTTTATTTATACGAAGCGGCACAAAGCAATAAACAACGTAATAATCTATCAGTAATTCGTGCAGGAGAGTACGAAGGTTTTTTTAAAAAAATAAAATTACCTGAATGGAAACCCGATTTTGGTCCTGCCGAACACTCTATAAAATCAGGATCTACAGTTATTGGTGCGCGTGACTTTTTAGTTGCATATAATATTAATTTGAATACCACTTCAACACGTAGGGCAAACTCAATTGCTTTTGATGTGCGTGAAGCAGGTCGTGTAAAACGCGAAGGAAATCCTGTAACTGGTAAAATTGTTACTGACGAAAAAGGCAATCCTGTTAATATTCCTGGTAGCTTAAAGTCAGTAAAAGCCATTGGTTGGTACATCGAGGAGTATGGTATTGCTCAAATTTCAATGAACCTTACCAATATAAATATTACACCTGTACACATTGCTTTTGATGAGGTTTGTAAAAAGGCAACAGAGAGGGGCATTCGTGTTACAGGTTCTGAGTTGGTTGGTTTAATACCCTTAAAAGCATTACTAGATGCTGGTAAATATTTTCTTGAAAAACAAAATCGCTCTACGGGTATTTCTGAAAAAGAATTAATAAAAATTGCCGTTAAATCCCTTGGTTTGGATGAATTGGCTCCTTTTAGACCCGAAGAACGTATCATTGAATACCTTTTAAAAGACGATTCAAAATCGCGCTTAATAAAAATGAATTTGACTGAATTTGCTGATGAAACAGCAAGTGAAAGTCCCGCACCTGGCGGTGGTTCCATTTCCGCATATATAGGCTCTTTGGGTGTTTCTTTGGGAACAATGGTTGCAAATTTATCTTCACACAAACCGGGCTGGGATGACCGTTGGAAAGACTTTTCGGATTGGGCCGAAAAAGGTCAGTATTACAAAAATGAATTATTGAAATTGGTTGATGAAGATACCAATGCATTTAATAAAATTATGACAGCTTTTGGCTTACCTAAAGCTACTGATGAAGAAAAACAAGCACGTACTGTGGCTATTCAGGATGCTACTAAATACGCAACCGAAGTGCCTTTTAAAGTAATGCAACTTTGTTACGATTCAATGGCTGTAATAAAAGCTATGGCAGAGGTCGGTAACCCTAATTCGGTTACGGATGCTGGTGTTGGAGCATTGTGTGCACGTTCTGCTGTAATGGGGGCATTTTTGAATGTAAAAATAAATGCAGCCGGATTGCAAGATAAAGTCTTTGCAGAGCAACTTATTTCAAAAGGTAACGTATTACAACAAAAAGCCCAACAAGCAGAAAATGAAATATTGAAAATTGTAGAATCCAAAATATGAGCATCATTCAAATCTTAAGTCTGAAAATTCGAAAGCAAAAAGCTTTTAGAAGAGTTTTTTATTCGTTTTTTTTCAGACTTATTCTTCTGGATTTTAAAAAAAATTTAATACTACTGTTTTTTTGGTTGCTTGTTTTTGGAATGATTACAAATAACGTAGCTCCTAATTATGGCGTAGCCTATCTTTTTCTTGGTCCGGAGTATTTTAATAAAATAAGTTTCATTTCTTATTTTATTGTAGGTTTCTCCTTTGGCGGATTTATAATGGCATATAATATTGCCAGTTTTATAAAAAATGCTTATCGATTTCCTTTTCTAGCTTCATTAAGATACCCTTTTATGAAGTATTGTTTAAATAATTTTTTCATCCCATTTTTATTTATAGTTACATATTGCTATAAAGTTTTTGTGTTTTTAAAAGCCGAGGAAATTATGACAACAGGCACAATATTTTTAATGTTGTTGTCTATTTTAGTTGGGATTGCATTTTTCTTGTTCATTGCATTTACATATTTTTTTAAGGTTAATCGAGATATTTTTAAGTTGTATGGAATTAAATACAAGGATGACGAATTAGCAAAGCCTAAAAACGAAATAATAACTGGTGAACGCAATCTTCGTCTTATAAAAGAATCGCGTGATTGGTATGTTGAAACCTATCTTGCAACACCTTTTGCAATAAGATTAGTAAGGTCGGTTAAACATTACAAAAAGGAAGTGTTAAAAGATGTTTTGAAAAAAAATCATCATGTGGCTTTTGTTTTTCAAATGATAACCATTATAAGCTTATTAACACTAGGGATTTTAGGTGAAATAAATACGTTTGAAATACCTGCAGGTGCTAGTATTTTTTTATTGTTTACGGTGTTTATAATGCTCTATAGTTCATTTTATCGTTGGTGGGGCGGATGGTCTATTCCTGTGTTTATATTGTTTATAATAGGTATTAATTTTGTTCATCGTACTGATTTGTTTGCCGTTGATAAAGCTTTTGGCTTAAACTACAATGTTCAAAAAGCAAAATATAATTACAGTAACTTAATAAGCACTGATTGCGATGAAAAAATCTGTAATGATGATATTCAAAAAACAATTCAGATTTTAGAAAAATGGAAAATAAAAAATACAAAAGTTTCTGGTGTTAAGCCTAAAATTGTATTTATAAATACCAGTGGGGGAGGGCTTCGAGCTTCTTTATGGACATTTTATACTTTGCAGTACGCTGATAGTTTAGTTGATGGAAAATTACTTAGTCAAACACAATTGATTAGTGGTTCTTCTGGAGGAATGATTGGAGCTGCTTATTTGCGAGAGTTGTATCTCCAAAAACAAACAGGTGCCCTAAAAAATTATTATAGCAAACATTATTTGTCTAATATATCAAAAGATGTATTAAACCCTATAGCTTTTAAAGTAGCTACAAGTGAGTGGTTAATGCCTATTAAAAGGTTCCGTGTAGACGAACACTGGTATCCCAAAGATAGAGCTTATGCTTTTGAAAATCGATT
Source organism: Bacteroidia bacterium (assembly GCA_049651825.1). GTDB lineage: Bacteria > Bacteroidota > Bacteroidia > 2-12-FULL-35-15 > 2-12-FULL-35-15 > 2-12-FULL-35-15. Next base: position 11,063 of record JBASCV010000154.1, on the reverse strand, counting down.
AAATCAAAATACCAATGAGGCATTTAATAAACGTTTGGCCGATTATAAAGTTTTAGAATCAAATGCTACTATACCAATGATGATTTTTTCTCCTTCTGTTGTAAATGATGGAAGAAAGATGGTGATTTCACCTCTTGGTGTTTCTTATTTGACTCAAACTATTAAAACAAAAAAAACAAATTATACCAAGCTTTATGATGGGATTGAATATTCTCGTTTTTTTGAAAAACAAGATGCTGCTAAAACGTTATATACTACAGTGTTGCGTATGAGCGCCACATTCCCTTATATTTCACCAATTGTTTCACTGCCTAGTGAGCCTCGTATTGAAATAATGGATGCTGGTTTGCGAGATAATTTTGGACTAGAAACTACATTGCGTTTTATTAAAACATTTAATGATTGGATTGCTGAAAATACTTCTGGAATTGTAATAGTTCAGATAAGAGATAAGCACAAAAATTCACCAATAGAAGATAACCCGTATCAAACTCTTTTTGAGTCATTGGGCCGACCAATGGGTAGCTTATATTCCAATTTATTTGACGTTCAGGATTATAATCAGAGTTATCAGCTTCAGGTAGCCGACTCATGGTGTAAAACTTCTATTGAAGTAATTGATTTGCAACTTTTAAATGAAAAAAATAATCATATTTCTTTAAGTTGGAGATTAACGAATAAAGAGAAAGAGAAAATTATTAATTCAGTTGCACTTCCTGAAAATCAACAAGCATTTAAGCGCATTAAAGAAGTGTTGGAGTAGTTGTTAACTCCTCAATGATAAAAATCATATTTAGTATTTCTTGAATCTATATACATTTGTAATAAACACAATTATTTTAATAAATCAATGTCGCTAAATAATTTAAAAAAATGGTCAAACTGGTCGGGTTCAGTTACATGTCAACCCCAAGAAATATTACAACCAAGTTCTATTGAAGAAATTCAACAAATTGTAAAAACGTGTGCCACTAAAAAATCTACAATTCGTGTAATAGGTTCAGGACATTCATTTACCCCTTTAGTTGATAATAATAAAACTTTAATATCCTTAGACAATCTTCAAGGTGTTGAAAGTATTGATTTAGTTAATAAGCAAGCGGTAGTGTGGGCGGGAACAAAATTAAAGGCTTTAGGGGAAAAGTTGTTGAGTGAAGGCCTAGCTCAAGTAAATCTCGGAGATATTGATGTGCAGTCAATTGCTGGTGCAACTAGTACAGGTACGCATGGTACAGGTGTAACCCTTGGTAGTGTGGCCACACAGATAGTTGAAATTACATTGGTTACTGCAAGTGGAGATGTGCTTGTTTGCTCTGAAAAAAATAATAAAGAGCTATTCAAAGCTGCTCAAGTAGCTATGGGAGCTTTAGGTATTGTGGTAAAGGTTAAATTGCAGTTGGTTGATGCTTATAAATTGAAATATGTTAAGGAAAAATGGAACCTTGATGAGTGTCTCCTTAATTTAGAAAAACATAAAACCGAAAATAGAAATTTTGAATTCTATTGGTTTCCTCATACTAATAGTATTCAAGCTAAAAGGCTCAATATTACAAACGAAGAGCCTATTAAAGCTACTTTTTGGAAATATTTTAACGATATGGTACTTGAAAACTATGCGTTTAAAGCATTGAGTGAAGTGTGCCGAATATTTCCTTTTACAAGTAAAGTCGTTAGTAAGATATCGGCAGCAGCAGTTTCTTCTGGTCTTGATATAAATTACAGTACTCGTATATACGCTACTCCACGTTTAGTTAAATTTCAAGAAATGGAATACAATATGCCTGCTGAATATGCAGTTCAGGTAATTAATGAAATGCGCGATAGTATCAATAAAAATAATTTTCGTGTTCATTTCCCTATTGAAGTTCGTTTTGTTAAAGGCGATGATATTTATTTAAGTCCTACTTACCAGCGCGATGCGGTTTATATTGCTGTGCATATGTACAAAGGCATGGAATACAAAACATATTTTGATGCAATGGAAACTATTTTTAAAAAATACAATGGACGTCCGCATTGGGGAAAAATGCATAATAGAACCACTTCTGAATTAACAACACTTTACCCTATGTGGAGTAAATTTCAGGAGATTCGTACACAGCTTGATGCAGAAGGACTGTTTATGAATGATTATCTAAAAAAAATCATGTTGGGCAAATAATCTATAGAGAATGAATAAGCTTAAAATAGCCGATTTAAAAGACTTTTTAGATGAAAAGTATGAAATGTATAACCGGCTCGATTTTATCGCTTCTGATCCTATTTCTATTCCACATCAGTTTGTTAAAAAAGAAGACATTGAAATTTCGGCTTTTTTAGCTGCGACAATTGCTTGGGGGCAACGCGTAACTATTATCAATAATGCCAACAAGCTCATGAAATTGATGGGCAATAGTCCGCATGATTTTGTGTTGAGTGCAAAAGAAAAAGATTACATCCGTTTTGATAGTTTTAAGCACCGCACTTTTAATGGTATTGATGCTGTTTTTTTTATAAAATCACTTCAGAATATTTATAGAAAGCATGGTGGTTTGCAAGAAGCTTTTTTGTTTGGTTCAAATTTTGCATCTAATACCAATGATTTTGCATTGCAAGATGCGATAATGAACTTTAGAAATTTATTTTTTTCAATACCTTATCCTGCCCGCACTTCAAAGCATGTGTCAAATCCCTATGAAAATTCATCATCAAAGCGTTTGTGTATGTACCTGCGTTGGATGATTCGCAATGATAAAGGTGGTGTTGATTTTGGATTATGGAAACCTTCACTATCAAAAAATATAAAGCAACCTGCCACAGCTTTTTTAATGTGTCCTTTGGATGTGCATACAGGCAATGTAGCACGTAAATTAGGTATATTAAAACGTACACAAAACGATTGGAAAGCTGTAGAAGAATTAACAGCCAACTTACGAACCTTTGATTTAAAAGACCCGGTTAAATACGATTTTGCATTGTTTGGATTGGGGGTATTTGAAGGTTTTTGAACCGATTATATATTCAAAAACAGAATAGAATTACTTTTTGATTAAAATTATACCCAATAGTTAAATTGTGCTAAAAATCATTCACCATTTACCATTTTCCATTCCCAATTTACCACCCCTCATTCATCAACTCTTGTTTTGCTTGCTTATATTCGGCAAGTATTTCTTCTATAATTGCTTTTGCTGGCTTTATTTCATCAATCATGGCTGCAATTTGTCCAATTTCTAATTCACCCTCTTCCATGTCGCCTTCAAACATGCCTTTTTTAGCTCTTGCGCGTCCTAATAATTGGGTTAACTCTTCTACAGTTGCACAGTTGTTTTCTGCTTGTTGCACATCTGCTGCAAATTTATTTTTTAATAAACGTACGGGAGTAAGTTGTTTTAACATCAGCTTTGTATCGCCTTCTAATGAATCAACTACGCGTTTTTTGAAATTTATATTTGCCGAAGATTCATCCGATGCTACAAACCTACTGCCTATTTGTACACCATCAGCACCTAATGATATTGCTGCTAGCATCGTACGCCCAGTACCAATTCCACCAGCTGCAATAACTGGTATTTTAACTGCTTTTTTTACTAATGGAATTAAACACAACGTTGTTGTTTCTTCACGTCCATTGTGTCCCCCTGCTTCAAATCCTTCAGCAACAATGGCATCAACGCCTGCATCTTCAGCTTTTTTAGCAAATTTTGCATTTGATACAACATGAATAACTTTTATACCATTATCTTTAAATTTTTGTGTCCAAATTTTTGGATTACCAGCCGATGTAATTATTACAGGAACTTTTTCTTCGATAATAATTTCCATGTGCTTTTCTAAATCTGGATAAAGCATGGGTACATTTACTCCAAAAGGCTTATTCGTAGCTTTTTTGCATTTTTGTATGTGTTCTCTCAATACAGCTGGATACATGCTACCTGCGCCAATTATACCTAGGCCACCAGCATTGCTAACTGCGGCTGCTAGCTCCCATCCACTACACCATATCATTCCTGCTTGTATAATCGGAAACTCTATATTTAACAATTTTGTTATTTTATTTGTAGCCATTTTTTTCATCGTTTAGTATCTGCTTAAATTCTATTATTTCTATTACTTGTATGTTACGGCTCACATTTCGGTAAACTCACTGTAGTATTTATTGGTGGTCAGCCTGAGCCTGTCGAAGACAGTGCGTAAGCAATAATATAATTTTCTAAAAAAATTAAAACAGTTTTTATTTATCAACGCTAAGTTATTGTTTTTCTTTTATTAATTTTAAAACAATTTACTTTTTATCCGTATTTCTAAAAAGGGCTTTGTCTTTACTGTTTATACTTTGTAACTTTGTATAAAAGTTAAATGTTGTTTGTTAAGCTTCTATATTTATTATTTGAATAATTTGTAACGCATAACAACTAATTATGAATTACTTTGTTTCACATCCAACCAAAAAAGTACTAGGGACTATTACACTCACTGCTTCTAAAAGTGAAAGTAATCGTGCATTGTTAATACAAGCGCTGAGTCATGAAAAGTTTACAATTAATAATTTAGCTTCTGCAAACGATACGGTAGTAATGCAGAATATTTTAAGAGATGCTGCTGTTTCAATAACCGAAAGAGTTTATAATGTTGAAGATGCGGGCACAGCTGCACGTTTCTTAACAGCTTTTTTTGCAACTAAAAAAGGTACACACATTTTACTGTGCTCTGATCGGATGAAAGAGCGTCCTATTGGTGTTTTAGTAGATGCTTTGCGTAGTTTAGGTGCTGATATTCAGTACATGGAAAAAGAGGGTTTTCTTCCGCTAAAAATTACAGGCAAAAAATTATTAGGCACATCTGTTGAAACGGATGGTAATGTTAGTAGTCAATTTATATCTGCTTTACTGTTAATTTCCCCAGAATTACCTAACGGCTTAGTAATAAGGTTTAAAGGAGAAGTTACCTCACGTCCATATATAAATATGACGCTGAAAATGATGGAGGAATTTAGGGTTTATGGTCAATGGCATGATCAATATATTTCTGTTAGTCAGCAGCAATATCATAAAAAAAGTGAACCATCTTATTTATATGAAATAGAAGGTGATTGGAGCTCTGCGTCTTATTTATATGCTTGTGTTGCTCTGGCTGAACAGGCTGATATCACAATAAAAGGTTTGAAAAATCCTAGCCTTCAAGGCGATGCTATTGTTGCTGATTTATTTGTTTTCTTTGGTGTAAAAACCGAGTATGTTGAAGGTGGAATTCGTTTAACTAAAATAAAAAGTAGAATAGAAGAATTTGTATATGATTTTTCTGATTGTCCTGATTTGGTGCAAACGGTTGCTGTTGTTGTTAGTGCTTTGGGAATAAAATCACTTTTTAATGGAGTGCATACATTGAAAATTAAAGAAACGGATAGAATTACTGCACTTCAAAATGAATTAAAAAAAATAAATACAACACTTAATATAAAAGGCGATAATGCTTTTGAAATTTTTCCCTCTGTTGAAAATAAAAACAATACTTCTTCAACTATTGAGTTTTTAACCTATAACGATCATCGTATGGCTATGGCTTTTGCTCCTTTAGCAATTGTTTACAACAATGTAAAAATAGAATCCTCTGAAGTAGTAAAAAAATCGTATCCTGATTTTTGGAATGATTTTAAATGTATTGGTTTTACTGTTAAAGAAGCATGAATATAAATAATTTAAAATCATTTCTTACTCTCTATTTTTTTACTTTACAATTTACATTTTTAATCTTTTATTTTTAAAATGAAAATATTTTCCGTTCCACAAATTCAAGCTGCTGATAAATACACAATAGCAAATGAGCCTATCGCATCGGTTGATTTAATGGAGCGCGCTGCCAATGCTTGCGTTAATTGGATTAATCAAAAATTTGATAGTTCTATAACAATTAATGTGTTTTGTGGTTTAGGTAATAATGGTGGCGATGGTTTGGCTATAGCACGATTATTGCTCGAATTAAATTACAATACAAACGTATATATCGTTAGGTATTCCGAAAAAGAATCACCTGATTTTAAAATTAATTTTAAACGATTAGTCGAAAATAAAAAAGCTAACATAATCGATATTACAGACGAAACAGTTTTATCTTTCACCGATAGATTAGGAGAGGTGTTAGTTGATGCAATACTCGGCTCAGGACTCAATCGTTCCATTGATGGGCTTGTTGAAAAAGTCGTAGATTCCTTAAATCAATCCCCTGCAACTATTGTAGCTATTGATATTCCAACAGGTTTGTTTGCCGATAAATTAAATGCAAGTACTGATGAAATAGTAAATGCCCATTATACATTATCGTTCCAGTTTCCTAAGTTGTCTTTTATGTTTCCCGAAACTGCAATGTGTGTTGGCGAATTTACCGTTTTGGATATAGGGCTACATCATCAATACATCAGTAATGAAACAACTCCAAATTATTTTACTACAAAACAAGATGTTACTTGCTTTTTTAAACACAGAATCAAAGTTGCCCATAAAGGCACTTTCGGGCATGCGTTGATTGTTGCTGGTAGTTATGGCAAAATTGGAGCAGCTGTATTAGCATCTAAAGCCGCTTTAAAAGCAGGTGTTGGTTTACTTACTACTCATATACCTGAGTGTGGATATAATATTATGCAAACGGCTGTTCCTGAAGCAATGGTGAATGTTGACAGCGAACAAAAATTTATTACCGATAATATACATACCGAAAAATACCATGCCTTAGGTGTAGGGCCTGGCATAGGACAGGAAAAACAAACACAAAATATTTTAAAACTAGTCATTCAAAATACCACCGCACCAATTGTTTTTGATGCCGATGCAATCAATTGTATTGCCGAAAACAAAACATGGCTTTCATTTATTCCAGCTGGTAGTATTTTTACCCCACATCCAAAGGAGTTTGAACGCCTAGTAGAAAAAGCAAGTAATAGTGAAGATCGATTGCAATTACAACGCATTTTTTCTATGCGTTACAATGTATATGTTGTATTAAAAGGCGCACATACATCTATTTCTGCGCCAGATGGAAACATATATTTCAATTCTACAGGTAATCCAGGTATGGCAACAGCGGGTAGTGGCGATGTGTTAACAGGTATTATAACATCATTGTTAGCACAAGGGTACTCTTCGCTTCACGCATCTATTTTAGGTGTTTATTTACATGGCTTGGCTGGCGATTTTGCTGTGTTAAATAAATCTGAAGAAAGCCTTGTTGCATCTGATATTGTAGAACATTTGGCCGATGCATTTAATTTTTTGAAAAGCTAATTTTTGGGGTTTATCCAAGTTTGATTTATCAATTAATTCCAAGCACTACGAACTCGGAACTACTCACTACCTATTCCCTTCGTTACAATATTGTTTTAGAAGTCCATAGGCTTTTTCATTGTTCAAGCCATCTGCTTTTTCTAAATCTTTACAAGCTCCTTTTTTATCGCCCGAAGCAAACTTTACTGCAGCACGGTTGATGTATGCCGTTGAGTAATCAAACTTTAATTTAATAGCCATATCTAGGTCTAGCAAGGCATCTTTATATTTTTTAAGTTCGCCTTTTGCTGTGCCTCTGTTCATATAGGCAATTACATTTTTAGGGTCTAGTAATAATACTTGATCAAAATCTTCTACTGCGCCAGCATTGTTATTAATATTTATGCGTGACGCACCTCTATTTATGAGCGCATCAATATGTTGAGGCTCATTATCTATAAATCTACTTAAATCACGTTCAGCACCTTTAAAATCTCCACCATTAAATTTAGTTTTTCCTCTCCATAAATAGGCCTCTATATTTTCTTTATTAAGCTCTATAACTTTATTAAAATCATTAAGTGCCAATACATAATCTTTTTTTACATGAAAATAAATCATCCCTCGCCTAAAATAAGCTTCTTCATACTTAGGTCTGAGTTCAATAACTCTATTGTAATCTTCCATCGCCTTATCTGGTTTTCGCTCATTCTCAAACAATAATCCTCTTTGATAAAAGCTATCTGCATCATCAAAGTTAATGTCCATAGCCTTGTTATAATCATTCATCGCTTCTTCACGCTTACCATACCCAGCATAAGCCACGCCTCTCTCCCTAACCGCTTCCCAGCGTGTAGAGTCAATTTTAAAAGCTTTTGTATAATTTTCTATTGCTGGTTTAAAGTCTTTAACTTTGGTTTGAGCTTGGGCCAGTTTGTAATGGGCAATGTACGATTCAGGATTTTCTTTAACAGCTTTTTTATAATCCTTTATTGCCGATTCATATAGTTTTGTCGCGCCTTTAATGTCTTTTCTTTCACTGTAAGCTTTAGCTGAATCACATTTTATATTTCCTATTTCAAGAGGGTCTGTTGGTTTTTTTGGGGGAGGTGCAGGCGCACCAATTTGAGCGAAGCTTATAATTCCGGTAAAAAACAGAATCACTAAAACGATATATGTCGAAATTCGTTGACGCATAGTTTCATGAACAACTCATAATATTCAAAGTTAATCAATAGTAAGCAAGGTGTCAACAAATACTTTTTAATCCGAAAATGCAAACAAAGCAAGTTAGGAGCCAATTTAGATGAAATTCTAGAAAAAACTGCTTTTATATGTCCGTTTTAAGTAATAAATTCTGTTTGGTTGGAGTGATTGGCTTTAATTTTAAAAATAACGCTTCCTAAGCCCTCTAGTCTGTTTTTGTAATCAAAACACCCTGTACGGCCCCAATTAGGATTAGGCTTAAGAAAAAAAAATCCCCCTTTTCATAAAAAAAAAGGGGATTTTACCTCCTCTCCTGTTGAGAGGGGGAAGGTTGAGAGGTTAAGCTGTTGCTTGCTCTGGTTTAGGTAAAAGTACTTTACGAGATAATTTGAATTTCCCTGTTTTTGGGTCTACTCCAATTAGTTTCACTTGTATTTTTTCACCTTCTTTTAAAACACCATCCATACTTTCTAGTCTGCGGTGTTCTACTTCAGATATATGTAATAAACCATCTTTACCAGGCATAAATTCAACAAATGCTCCAAAAGCCATAATCGACTTTACTTTGCCTTCGTAAACTTCACCTACTTCTGGTTGAGCTACAATGCCTTTTATTTTTGATAAAACAGCATTAATTGCATCAGCATTGGTTGCAACAATATCAATATGTCCCATGTTATCTTTTTCTTCAATAACAATAGTTGCACCTGTTTCACGCTGCATTTCTTGAATGATTTTTCCACCAGGCCCAATTACAGCACCAATAAACTCTTTTGGTATTGTCATTTTAACAATACGTGGAGCATGTGGTTTATAGTCTTCACGTGTTGTCGTGATGGTTTTTGCCATTTCATCTAAAATGTGTAAACGTCCTTGGCGCGCTTGTTCTAAAGCTTCTGCCATTACCTCGTATGGTAAACCATCCACTTTTAAATCCATTTGACATGCTGTAATACCATCTCTTGTGCCTGTTACTTTGAAGTCCATATCACCCAAGTGATCTTCATCTCCTAAAATATCTGAAAGAATAGCGTATTTGCCTTTATCATCAGTAATCAAGCCCATTGCAATACCTGATACTGGTTTGCTGATTTTTACGCCAGCATCCATCAATGCTAATGTACCTGCACACACTGTTGCCATTGACGATGAACCGTTCGATTCTAAAATGTCTGATACAACACGCACTGTATATGGATTTTCAGATGAAATAACTTGTTTTAAAGCTCTTTCAGCCAAATTGCCATGTCCTACTTCACGTCTTCCTGGGCCACGGTTAGGCTTCACTTCACCTGTTGAAAACGCAGGGAAGTTGTAATGCAACATAAAGTTGTTCGAACCTTGATACAAAGCTCTATCAATTGATTGTAAATCCAATTTTGTACCCAATGTTACCGAAGTTAACGATTGTGTTTCGCCACGCGTAAAAATTGCCGAACCGTGTGCCGATGGCAAGTAACCTACTTCGCTCCAAATTGGGCGTATTTGGTTGGTTTTTCTGCCATCCAAACGTGCTCTTTCATCCAATACAAATCTACGAACTGCATTGTACTCAACTTCATGGTAATATTTTTTTACCAATGTTGTATTAATTGTTGCTTTTTCTTCTTCAGGTAACGAATCAATAAATTCATTTACTACAGCTTTAAAAGCAGCGCCACGCTCTTTTTTATTCGGATTTTGTGATTTTGCTACAGCATATGCTTTATCATAAAGTGCTTTATGTACACGCTCTCTCAATTCAGCATCGTTGGTTTCGTGGTTGTACTCACGTTTTACAATTTTACCTTTTGATGCTTCTACTTTAGCAACAAGTTCGTTAATTGCGTTTATTTGTAAGCGAATAGCCTCATGTGCAAACTTAATTGCTTCTAGCATTTCAGCTTCTGTAACCTCTTTCATTTCGCCTTCAACCATCATAATGTCTTTTGCATTTGCTGCAACAATCATTTCTAAGGTCGATTTTTCCATTTCTGCAACGGTCGGATTGATAACCAATTTACCATCAATTTTTGCAACACGTACTTCTGATACCGGTCCGTTAAACGGAATGTCCGAAACCGAAATTGCTGCAGATGCCGCTAAACAAGCCAAAGCATCTGGTGCAGTGTTTTTATCGCCTGATATCAATGAAATCAATACTTGTGTGTCTGAATGATAATCTTCAGGAAACAACGGACGTAAAGCTCTATCAACCAAGCGTGATATCAATACTTCATAATCTGATAATTTTGCTTCTCTCTTAAAAAAACCTCCAGGAAAGCGTCCTGCTGCTGCAAATTTTTCTTGATAATCAACTGATAATGGTAAAAAATCAGTGCCTTCTTTTGCATCTTTGTTGGATACAACTGTTGCTAACAACATTGTATCGCCCATTTTTACTACTACTGAACCGTCTGCTTGTTTTGCTAATTTCCCCGTTTCTAATGAAACTTCGCGACCATCAGCTAGTTTAAATGTGTGTGTAATTCCAATTTGTGACATGTTTTTTGTGTTTTAATTTATTGTTTTCTTTACCTCTTTTTAGCACTTTGTATCACTTCGATTGGTAACTTCCAAAGCAATCCATTTATAAACCAATATATACACAAAAAGCACCTGCGCTATTACGCAGGTGCTTCT
>JBASCV010000153.1:0-2204 GCA_049651825.1 Bacteroidia bacterium | reverse complement strand
GTTGTAGAGGTTATTACTACAGCATCACAAATTCCTGAAGAAGTGGGAGAGAATTATGTACAATCGTTTGGAAAGTTAGGATGTAAAAATATTGGTCTGATACACATTAAAAATCGTGAAGATGCGCTAAATCCTGAATATATTGAGCGTATTAAAAAAGCTGATGGTGTGATGTTTACAGGAGGTAATCAGCTTAGGTTAAGCGTTATATTTGGTGGTACTGAGTTTTTACATGTTATACATGATAGATACATGCATGATAACTTTGTAATTGCAGGTACAAGTGCTGGTGCAATGGCCATGAGTAATACAATGATTTATCATGGTAGTAGCACACATGCTTTATTGAAAGGCGAAGTAAAAATTACTACTGGTTTAGCATTTATAAAAGATGTTATTATTGATTCACACTTTGTTACGCGTGGTCGATTTGGACGATTATCGCAAGCTGTGGCTAGTAATCCGGGTTGTATTGGTATTGGATTAGGAGAAGATACTGGTGTTGTAATTAAGGAAGGAAATAAAATGGAAGCAATAGGCTCTGGTTTAATTCTTATTTTTGATGGACACAACATCCGTCACTCTAATATTGCTGATTTACCAGATGGTGCACCCATATCTATCGAAAATATGATTGTGCATGTAATGGCAAAAGGCAACTTTTATTACTTGAAAGAACGTAGATTTTTTGCTGGTTTGAAAGAAACGCAACACGTTTAACCCCCTTTTTATATTCCCCTATAAAACATCAATGGCTTGATTCTTTTATGAATCAAGCCATTGATGTTTATTATAAAAACTATAGTTTATTGTCCTACATGTTTTAAATGCAATACATGCGAGCGTACGGCACTAAAAACGGTAGGAAACTCAAGATAATTGATGTTAAACTGTGCGCAGGTTTCTTTAACCAATTCGTTTATTTTTGGGTAGTGAATATGGCTGATGCGTGGAAACAAATGGTGTTCTACCTGAAAATTTAAACCGCCAGTAAACCACGATACAATTTTGCTTTTAGTAGCAAAGTTGGCAGTAGTTTTAATTTGATGTACAGCCCACTCATCGTCAATTTTATACACTTCGGTGTTAGGTGTATTAAAACGAGCATCTTCAACTACATGTGCTAATTGAAAAACAACGGCAATAATTATTCCGCAAACAAAAGCAATGATCGAATAGCCTACAATGGTTTCGAGTAAACCAACACTAAAAATGGGTAATACTAACGCCACACCTATGTATGCTATTTTACTTCCCCAAAAAATAAGATGTTCTTTTAAATCCATTTTACGGAAAGGGCTTTCGCCTACTTTGCCTGTAAAATATTTTTGAAAATCTTGTACATATATCCATAATAAATACGTTACACCATACAATACAATCCAATAAATATGCTGAAAGCGATGATACCAGTATTTTTTTTGATCGTTATGAACTCTAATCCATGGTTTTATATCAATATCATCGTCCATGCCTTCAATGTTGGTAAATGAATGATGATTAACATTGTGTTTGTGTTTCCATAAATACACGCTACCACCCATCATATTCAATGAGTACCCCATTAATTCATTCACCCATGTTTTGGTTGAAAAGCTACCGTGTGCACCATCGTGCATAATATTAAAACCTATTCCTGCAAGGTTTACTCCCATTAGGCAACATAGTATTACTGATATCCATGTAGGAGGGGTAAAAAATACCAAAAAAGTATACAATACAGCTGCCGAAGTTAAAAGGAGGGCTGTTTTTATATATAATTTATAATTACCTGTTTGTTTAATCTTGTTTGATTCGAAATAGGCGTCTACTTTGCCTTTTAACACATTAAAAAAGGTACTGTTTTTGTTGTTGAAAATTACTTTTTGCATTTAATTTAAATTTTGTTAATACCCAAATTTACTCATTTAACGGTTCATTTCCTATGATTGTTGTATGAACTTATTGTTAATAAACGTTATGTGTGTGAAAATAATTTAGGAAAAAATATTTTTGTCGTTTAAAAATATTGAATTATATAGTGTTTGAAGGTTTATGTCTTATCAATTTAAAAAAATAATTGTGAAGGTGCTGTTGATAATTTTTTTGATGAATTTGTTTTAAATTTAGATTTGTAGCTGTTTATTCTTGTTTGAATACAACTAAATGTTATATTGAACGTATGATTTCGTTTTAATTAAAAGGAGGTATAACGCACATTGCTC
>JBASCV010000152.1:0-1557 GCA_049651825.1 Bacteroidia bacterium | reverse complement strand
ATACTCCAACTATTAAATCCGGATTGGCTTGTTTTACCTTTTTAAAGTCGGTCAAACGCTTACGCACACGCTGCTCTGCTCCCTCTCTAATAGCACACGTATTCACAAATATCACATCAGCCTCCGTAAAGTCCTGAGTTGTAGTAAATCCTTCATCTTTTAATATCGAAGCGACTATTTCACTATCCGAAAAATTCATCGCACATCCATAACTTTCCAAAAAAAGCTTTTTCCCATTCGGATGCAACGGAGCGGTCGCCAAAAGCGCCTCACCTTGTTTACTATCATCTATTATTTTATTCTCACTCATTTTATACCAATTATATATTGTTACGTTTGCTCAAATTTATTTTAAGTTAAAAATCTTCCGCACATATTTCGACAGGCTCAATATATGACCCGTGCGCAGTCAGTCTGAGTAAACCTGTGGTGAGCTTGTCGAACCATCGAAGACTGTGGGAAGGCTTTTTTTATTTCCTTAATGTTAATCATATTACATTTGCCCCCATAAATTTTAAGGGCAAAAATTAAGTTTGTAAAGATACGACAAAATAAACGTATGACAAAATGTCGCAATTTAAGAAAAATAACAAATTTTAAAATACTGATTTCTAGCAAATTAACACACACATTGCCATTTTTTCAAAAAAATAGATTTGGAAATTCCGAATTTGATTTGCTTTCTTTGCACTCTTAAAAATAAAAAACTGGCTCAAAAACGATTTTTTTTAACACCTTATAATATATATATGAGTAATAATTTAGTGATAGTTGAGTCCCCTGCAAAGGCAAAAACAATTGAAGGCTTTTTAGGTGATGGATTTACTGTAAAATCTAGCTACGGACATGTTCGCGACCTTGCAAAAAAAGGATTTGGTGTAGATATCGAAAACAACTTTACACCCAACTACGAAATCTCGCCCGATAAGGTCAAAGTTATTGCTGAACTAAAAAAATTAGCGAAAGGTGCAAACACCGTCTGGTTAGCAACCGATGAGGACCGCGAGGGAGAAGCCATTTCATGGCATCTGTTCGAGTCTCTGAATCTTGATAATAAAAAAACAAAACGCATTGTATTTCACGAAATTACAAAAAGTGCTATAAAAAATGCTATCGCAAATCCGCGTACTATTGATAAACATTTAGTGGATGCTCAACAAGCCCGCAGAGTACTCGATCGCCTTGTTGGATTCGAACTTTCTCCCGTTTTATGGAAAAAAGTACGCCCATCATTGTCTGCAGGTCGTGTACAATCGGTTGCCGTTCGTTTAATTGTTGAGCGCGAGCGCGATATTATGAATTTTAAAAGTACATCCTCTTATAAAGTTGTTGCCAATTTTGTTTCAGGTAATTCCATCGTAAAAGCCGAACTTTCTAATAAATTCAAAACATTTGACGAAGCGCGTACATTCTTAAAAAAATGTGCTAATGCAGATTTTACAATCGAAAGCGTTGAAACTAAACCTTCAAAAAAATCACCTTCAGCTCCGTTTACAACTTCAACACTACAACAGGAAGCCAGCCGTAAATTGGGCTTTTCTGTAGCACAAACAATGG
>JBASCV010000151.1:0-1678 GCA_049651825.1 Bacteroidia bacterium | reverse complement strand
TTGAGTAATTAATACTTTCAACAATTTGTTGATTTTGATTTTCAATAATTAATTTTTGCTTTTTTGTTTTTTTGAATAGTTGTAGTACAATTATTGCAATAAGAATAGCAATAGAAAATCCAATAATAAATAGGTTTTTTACTAGTTTCTGTTTTTCAATTTCAGTTTCTTGTAGCTTTTTGTCTTTAGTGAGTAGCTGAATGTCTTTTTCTTTTTTTTCGCTTTCATATTTGGTATTCATTTCAGCTATTTGTTTGTTTGATAATTCATTCAAAAGAGTGTCTTTTATATCAATATAACGCTTATGGTAAGTAAGTGCTTGTTCATAGTTTCCTAGTTTTTCATAGAGCTCAGATAATGAATAATAAGCGTTTTGAATACCTTCTTTATTTCCGATGTTTCTAAATATTTCAAGTGCTTTATTATTATATACAAGCGAATTAGAATATTTTTTTTGTTTTTGATACAATACTGCAATATTGTTATAAACAGTCGCAATTAATTCTTTGTTTCCTGTATTTAAAACTATTTCTAATGATTTGAATTGATAATCAAGTGCCAGATTATATTCAAGTTGTTGTTCATATACCAAGCCCATATTGTTATAGCAAATAGCAACTCCTTCTTTGTCTTCTATTTCTTTACAAATTTTTATACACTTAAAATCTGCATCTAGTGCTTCTTTGTAGTTTTTTAGCTGTAAATAAACTGAGGCTAAATTTCCATATACCAATGCAAGACCTTCTTTATCTTCTGTTGCTAATTGAATTTTAAGTGATTGGCTATAGTTTTCTAACGCTTTTTTAAAATTGTTTTGTTTAAAGTATATATTCCCGATGTTGTTATATGATGTTCCTACAGCTTTTTTGTCGCCTAGTTCCTCAAGGGTTTTAAGTGCCTTGATATAAAAAGTCATTGCCTTTTCATAATCACCAAGCTTTACATAAACAACACCCATACTGTGATTAGAACTAGCAATTCCTCTTTTATCGCCTAGTGCTTCTCTTATTTTTCGAGCATTCTCAAGAAAAAATAATGCGCTATCATAATTCCCTTTATATTCATTAATTATTCCAATATTTCCTATCGCATGTGCTTCACCTCTTAAATAATCAATTTTATGAGCAATGTTTTTTGCTTCATTCAAATATCTTAATGCTTGGTCATAATTGTTTGTCATTCTATAATGTCTTCCAAGCCTGTTTAAAATAATTACTTTGACCGTGTCACTGCCTTTTACAAGCTCTATTTCTGGCGAAGGAGATGATAGTCTTTGCAAAACATTGACTAATGAATCAATCGTTTGTTGACTTTCTTGAGCTTTTACAAAATAATTATCAAGTAGAAATGTGATAAGCAATAAGAGAGTGACTTTTTTCATAAATGCGTTTAGATACTTTTTACTGTTTTAAAATCAAACTAAACAACCTTAAATCCAACGATAAGTATATCATCTGTTTGTTCATTACTGCCGCTCCATGTAGCGAGCTCTGATTTTAATAGTGAAATTTTTTCTTCGTCAGTATTTAGTTGAGTTGTATTAATGAGATGTTTTTCAAATTGCTCATAATTCATCGGTTGATTTTCGCTTCCTCCAATTTGTTCAATAAAACCATCGGTGTACATAAATACCCAATCATTGTTGTTGAGTGAAATGCTTTCTGTTTTATAATTTCGC
>JBASCV010000150.1:0-13946 GCA_049651825.1 Bacteroidia bacterium | reverse complement strand
TGCTATAAATAGTGGCACAATTAACATAAGCCCTACATCTGATGAAACATACACGGTTATTGCTTATGATGCCATTGGATGCCCTGGTACAACTGCAACAGTATCGGCTATTGTGTTTGTTTTAGATAGTTCTAACATTCAAGCATACGGTACTACCCCGATTTGTTTGGGTCAAAGTTCGGATATTTACTTAGAAACATCAGGGCCTACAGGCCCATTAACCTATCAATGGAACAATGGGCTTGGTAATGGAGTAGGATTATATACTGTTACTCCAACTCAAAATACAACTTATATAGTAACAGTAAGTAATACGTGCGGTTTATCAGCAACGGATACCGTTACAATTTATATTACAAATCCGCCAACAGTAGATTTTGTTTCCGATTCATTGATTGTTTGCGCCCCAGGTGGTTTACAATTTACCGATAGCTCAACAGTAAATAATCCAAACGATCCAATTGCATCGTGGTTATGGGATTTTGGTGATGGTACCACATCTACACTTCAAAACCCTTATCACACCTACAATCAAGCAGGAAACTACTTAGTGAGTTTAACTATTGTTACAGCTGATGGTTGTACAAACAATAATACAAATAACCCACTCAATATAACAGGAATACCTGCTCCGAATGCTACATTTTCGATGAATTCTACCAATTTATTGTTGCCCAATGATGTACTCATTTTAAATAATCAAACAACTGGTGCAACAAGTTATACATGGTCGTTTGGAGATGGTGGAACATCAACACAAACTAGTCCACAATATGTATATAGCTTAGTGGGTACATTTCAAGTAGAACTTATAGCATTGGCACAAAATGGCTGTTTAGATACTGCTTACTCGCAAGTAAACGTAGATGCAGATGTTATTTTTCCTACAGTATTTACCCCTAACTTAGATGGTTCAAATGGCGGCACATACAATATAAATGATTTGAACAATGATGTATTTTTCCCATACACAACGGGAGTAGTTAAATACGAAATTGAGATTTACAACCGCTGGGGTGAATTAATATTTGCATCTAAGGACATCAACAAAGGGTGGGATGGGTATTACAAAGGAGTATTGTGCCAACAAGATGTATATGTATGGAAAGCATACCTACAACTTAATAATGGTAAGGAATTTAATTTGGCAGGCAACCTTACTGTATTGTGGTAATTGATGTGCTACAATAAAAATCTATGAAATTTTAATCGCTTGTTTAAAATTTACTAAATTATTTACAAATATCTGATACACATTTCTAAACTCGGCTCAAAAGGAAAGTACACAGGCCGTTTCGAGCGGAGTCGAGGAAATCGAAATGGTAAAATTTTAAACAGATTCTTACCTTTTATAAATAACGTGAGTTTCATTATCAACCCTATACATTATATTGATAATCAATCACATATAGCTAGTATTCGACTCCAAAGGAGTCAAATATGAATAGAAATTACGATACCCGTTGTAAATACACAACCCTAAAAGGGTCGAATACAAAAAATAAAATAGATTAACTTGATTACCTGATTTTTTTGTTTTGTTGTATATCGAACTTACGCTAAATAGTGTCTTTTTTTGTTTTAAAAACAATTTTGTTTAACTTTACATTATAAATATTAAACAAAATGATTTACACGATAAAAACAAAGCAGTTTTTAAGAGCAAATATTGACACCGTTTGGAAGTTCATGAGCTCACCAAAAAACCTTGCCAAAATAACCCCTTCCTACATGGGTTTTCATATTCTTACGGATGAAGAGGATATAAAAACAGCCTATCAAGGGCAAATAATAGAATACAAGGTAAGCCCAGTATTAGGTATTAAAATGCACTGGGTAACAGAAATTACACACCTTGTTGATAAAAAATATTTTGTTGATGAGCAACGTTTTGGTCCTTACTCTTTTTGGCACCATCAGCACTTTATAAAAGAAGTTGAAGGTGGTGTGGAAATGATTGATATTGTTCACTACAAACTACCTTTTGGAATACTTGGGCGTATAGCCAATGCTTTGTTTGTAAAAAAGCAATTGGCTGAGATTTTCAACTATCGCTACGAAAAATTGGAAGCGTTGTATAATAATAAATTCAAGTAAATAATGACTTTTACACCAATAGAAATAGATCGAATTATAGAAATGGCTTGGGAAGACAGAACGCCATTTGATGCAATATATGCTCAGTTTGGAATTAAAGAAGCCGAGGTAAAAAAAATGATGCAAAAAGAACTAAAAAAAAGCTCTTACATCATGTGGCGAAAACGAGTTGAACAATCAGTATTAAAACATTCGTTAAAGAGAATGGAGGAAATAAAACGTTTTAAATGCAGCTTACAAAAAACAATTTCGAACAATAAAATAGCTAAACGATAAATCCAATGGCAAACACCTATTTATTTGCAGGCGCCTCTAGCGCTATGGCGCTAGCAACCTGCAAACTTCTTCAAAATAAACAACACAGAGTAATAGGAATCAGCACTAAATTAGATTTACCTATTTACAATGATTTTTATCAAGTAACTGGCTATGATGATGTAGCTTATTTACCTACTATTGAAGAACCTATCAATGGATTGGTTTATTTTTCTGGTAGCATTAATTTAAAACCCTTTAATCGTTTCAAAAAAGAAGATTTAATTTTAGATTACACCATTAACGCATTAGGTGCAGCGTTGTTTACTCAAAAGTATTTACTTAATTTAAAAAACAGTTCAACAAAAGGAAGTATTGTGTTTTTAAGTTCGGTAGCAGCAACTATTGGTTTGCCATTTCATACATCTATATCTATGGCAAAAGGAGCTATTGAAGGATTAACTAAAGCATTAGCCAGTGAACTAGCACCCAATATAAGAGTGAACAGCGTTGCACCTGCATTGGTAGAAAGCCCATTAAGCGAACGATTAATCAATACAGCTGAAAAAAAAGAAGCAATCGCTAAAAAAAATCCGATGCAAACTGTTGGTACTGTTACTGATATTGCCAATGCTATTGCGTTTTTATTAAATGATGAATCGAAATGGATTACAGGGCAAACAATAGCAGTTGACGGTGGAATGAATAATTTGAAATAACAACAATACAATGCACATTGATAAAGAAAAATTAAACAATTTTGAACAACGTTTTAGAGCCAATTTAATAAACAGTATTGGAGGTTTTAAAAGTGTTTGCTTGGTTGGTACTAAGGATAAAGAAGGAAAAACTAACCTTGCTATTTTTAACTCAGTAGTACACATTGGTGCGCATCCACCGCTGGTTGGTATTATTGTACGCCCCGATTCGGTTGAACGGCATACGCTTTCGAATATTGTAGCTACAAAATATTATACTTTAAATCATATCAACGAAAATATCTATAAACAAGCACATCAAACTTCGGCACGATACTCTAAGGATACATCGGAATTTGAGGCAACCAACTTAACTCCCCAATATAAAAATAATTTTTTTGCACCTTTTGTGCAGGAAAGTAATATTCAAATTGGATTAGAACTTAAAGATCAAATAAACATTTCATTAAACAACACAATACTTTTAATTGGAGAAATTCAACATATACATATTCCAACTAAATGTATGTTTACAGATGGTTTTATAGATATTGAAAAAGCCGGAAGTATAACATGTTCAGGATTAGATAGCTACCACAACACTAAAAAAATTGCTCGACTTAGCTATGCTAAACCAAATGAGCCTGTTAGCTTAAATATGTGTAGTTACATATAAGTAATAAAAAATCAATCAATAATTAGAAACTGTTTAAATTTTATTTGTAAAAAGTGTTATAAAGCCTCCCCCGCTTTCTCTATAAACTCAAAATGAACTAGCGCAAGGGGCTTTTCGAGGGAACCTGTGGTGAGCTGGTCGAACCATCGAGAAATGAGCGAAGGATTAACTGTAAATAATTTGAATGAAATTTAAACAGATACTTAGTAATATGACTAAATAAATTAACATACATTTGAAGTGACGTATCCAAAAACAACCTAAAAATCTTCAAACAATGTTTAAATTAAAATTATTAACGTTCAGCTTATTTGCAACTACTCTACTAAACGCTACTAATTATTATTTATCAAATTCTGGTAACGATAATAACTCGGGCACATCTTCATCAAGCCCGTGGGCAAGCATTTCAAAATTAAACACAGTTACTTATTTGCCCGGAGATACCGTATTTTTTGAAGCTAGTGATGTATTTAGTGGTCAAATAAATATTGCAAATGGTGGAACATCAAGCCAATATGTTGTATTTACATCGTACGGTAGTGGAGCAAAACCTATTATAACAGGAGCCGACACAATAATAACAACATGGACAAACGCAGGCACTGTAAATGGTTTAACAATTTATGAAACACCATTTAATCAAACACCTAAAAGTTTTTTTGTAAACAATCAAGAGCAAACAATTGCTCGTTATCCAAATGTTAGCTATTTAACGTTAGATTCGGCTCAAACAACCTATTTAAAAGATGCTTCACTATCATCAATAGCACCTAATATTATTAATGATTCTAAGTTATGTGTTCATTCAGAACAATGGTGTTGGGAGCTTACTAATGTAAATTCGTTTTCGGGAACACAAATAATGTTATCGCCTGCAACAATAAGAAAATCAAAAGACAAATATTCCTATTTTCTTTATGATAATATAAATCACCTAGACACCGTTGGCGAATGGAAATACGATAGCGGAGCTATAAAATATATTGCTTTGGGCAACCAAAACCCAAACAATTTAACCTGTTTGGCATCTATTGATACCAACGGATTAGTTATCAGCGGAAATGCTTCATACATTGAAATAAATAACTTAGCTTTTGAAAAGCAAATCAATGCAGGAGTTTTAATTTCGGAAATTAATAATAGATATATTAAAGTAAATAACTGTTATTTTAGGCATCAGTTCAATTATGGGGTGAACGACAAAGGCCGATACAATGAAATATACAACTCGTATTTTAGAGAAGTTAATGGATTAGCAATATTTGTTGATGGAAGTGCTTTGAAATCAACCATTCATCACAATACATTCAGAAACATTGGTCCTTTCCGAAATTATGGTGTAGGGCAAGAAATAAATTTATCGGCAATAAAAATTTCTTTTAGAGATAGCTGCTACATACATCATAACGACATTGATAGTACAGGCTATTGTGGTATATCGGCCGATGGAAAATACAATACCATTGAACGCAATATAGTAAAACACGCTATGTTAAAAAACAACGATGGTGCAGCATTAAAAAGTTTTGGAACAGCATCGCAATACAATGTGTTTAAAAATAATTTTGTAAGCCTAAGTGATGGCAATACAGAGGGT
This sequence comes from Bacteroidia bacterium, assembly GCA_049651825.1. Classification (GTDB taxonomy): domain Bacteria; phylum Bacteroidota; class Bacteroidia; order 2-12-FULL-35-15; family 2-12-FULL-35-15; genus 2-12-FULL-35-15. The sequence goes on along the minus strand of JBASCV010000150.1, from coordinate 8,620 downwards.
ACTTATAGTGCCGATTTTGTTACACCTGCCATTTATTTCGATTTTAGTACCAATAACTGTACTATACACGAAAACACCATATACAGTCATAGTAAAAAAGGAATTTTTCAAAACAGTGCCAATCATCACAATACGGTAACTAATAATGTTGTGTATAGGGCTAGCATAGGTATTGATTTGAATGGAAGCCCTATTATATCTAGTCCTTACATGACTAATATGACTGTAAAACACAATACATTTATTGCTTTAGATAACAACTCATACATTATCCGTCAGCTCGATCATTCGGGGACAAACAACATTGGTATAGTTGACTCTAATTATTATTTTCAACCCTTTAATGCAAACAAATATGCATTTAGACCTCCATCAACATACTATAGTTTTAGCCAGTGGCAAGCCGAAGGTTTTGACGCAAATACGCAAGAAAACTTTATTACTTGGACTTATCCAACACGCTACGACACCTTGTTTATAAACCCAACCGATAATAGTGCTTCAATAAATTTAGGGGCAAATGTTTATTTAGATTTAGATAGCAATATTGTATGTGGCACTTTAACACTAGAACCATATACTTCTAAAGTGCTTATTTATACAACTCAAACGTGTACTGTTGGAATTAAAAATAGTAAATACCATACTGAATTTATTGCCTTTCCAAATCCAGCATCGGATGTACTTTATTTAAAAAACACAACTGGTATCTCCGGAATAGAAATAGTTGATATAAATGGCCGATTAGTAGAAAAACTGGAATATACTCTTGACACAGAAATAAATATATCTTCATATAAGCAGGGTGTTTACATTATAAAAGCCTACGATCAAAATGGGGGTACAAAAAATTTAAAATTCATTAAAAACTAAGGTATTTTCAAACAAGCAGTATTTTTATTAATTTTAACCTTTAAAGCTAAATAGTACTATGGAAACTGCAATATTCGGAGCTGGATGCTTTTGGTGCGTTGAAGCACAATTTCAATTGTTAAAAGGTGTTGAATCTGTTACATCAGGTTTTTCAGGTGGTGCATTAAAAAATCCAACTTACAAGGACGTTTACACAGGTACTACAGGACATGCAGAAGTATGCGAAATAAAATATAATCCAACTATTATTACTTACGAAGAATTGCTGGCTGCATTTTGGAAATCGCACGACCCTACACAATTGAACCGACAAGGTAATGATATTGGTACACACTATCGATCTGTAATATTTTATACGAACGAACACCAAAAACAATTAGCCGAAAAATATAAAAAAGATTTGCAAGAATCAGGAGCTTGGGAACAACCAATTGTTACTGAAATAAGTCCTTTTACAGCCTTTTACAAGGCCGAAGATTATCATACCAATTACTTTAATTTGCATGGCGAAGAATCGTACTGCAAGTATGTAGTTGGACCTAAGGTAGAAAAGTTTAAAAAAGTTTTTAAAGAAAAATTGAAAGCATAATAATTGCTTTGTTATTAATAAAAATATGCTAAAAAATAAAAAAGTTGTAGTTGTTTTACCTGCTTATAATGCAGCACTTACGCTAGAAAAAACTTATAATGAAATACCTTTTGATATAGTTGATGACGTAGTGCTTGTTGATGATAGAAGTAAAGACAATACAATTGAAGTTGCCAACCGCATTGGAATTAAACACATCATCAGTCACGAAAAAAATAAAGGATACGGTGGCAATCAAAAATCATGTTATAACAAAGCGCTTGAACTAAAAGCGGATATTGTTATTATGCTACATCCTGATTATCAGTACACTCCGCTACTAATTGCTTCAATGGCGCATATTATTGCAAACGACCTTTATCCTGTAGTATTTGGTTCACGTATTTTAGGCAAAGGGGCTTTAAAAGGCGGAATGCCTATGTATAAATACATTTTTAACCGTTGTTTAACACTCACTCAAAATATATTAATCAATCAAAAATTGTCAGAATATCATACGGGGTATAGAGCATTTTCAAGAGAAGTACTAGAAACCGTTGATTATGAAGCAAATGATGATGATTTTATTTTTGACAACGAAATGATTTCTCAAATATTCATGGCAGGTTTTGATATTGCAGAAATTACTTGCCCAACCAAATATTTCCCTGAAGCATCGTCAATTAACTTTAGCCGTAGTAGTAAATATGGCTTGGGCGTATTGCGTGTATCATTAACTCATTTTTTCTATAAAATGGGCTTGAATAAATCTAAAATTTATAGAACTAAAAAATAATAATCTTTTACTTCATCCATTGTTTTACAATTAAATTATGAAATAGTCATGTTTGCGAAAACACAAACAATTGATGAAAATAAATTATCAAACTGGCGTATTCCATAAGACAATAAAAAAACAAATTATACATTTATGAAACACTATTTTTTTGTAATTGCCTCAATTATTGGCATTTATTCAAATACATACGCTCAAGTTACTGAGGCCGAAAAAAAATTACGCACAGCTGATGCTGATACAGTAATAGGATGGAAAAAAGGAGGAATCGTTAGTCTTAATTTTTCGCAAGCATCTTTTAACAATTGGGCTGCCGGAGGTCAAAATTCTATTTCGGCAAACGGCCTTATTAGCGTATTTGCAAACTATAAAACAAAAAATAGCAGCTGGGAAAACATGCTTGATATGGGGTATGGAGTACTACGCCAAGGCAAAAAAGCAAACTTTATAAAAACAGACGATAAAATTGATTTTTCATCAAAATATGGCAAAAATGCTTCAAAAGCATGGTATTATGCCGCTTTGTTGAACTTTAAAACACAACTGACCGCTGGTTATAATTATCCAAACGATTCGGTAAAAATTTCAAATTTATTAGCCCCAGCTTATTTACTAGGGGCTATTGGTATGGATTATAAACCCAACGCTTCGTTTACTTGTTTTGTTGCACCTTTAACAGTAAAAACAACCATTGTTAATGACCAAACATTGGCAAATGCAGGAGCTTTTGGAGTAACTGCAGCTGTGCTTGATGCTAATAATCAAATAATTACACCAGGCGAAAAAATGCGTAATGAGGTGGGAGGTTACTTGAAAATGGTGTATAAAAAAGAACTGTTTAAAGATAAAAGTGTATCCATTTTATCAAAGTTAGATTTGTTTTCGAACTATTTGAACAACCCTGAAAACATAGATGTAAGCTGGGAAACCATTATTGGATTTAAAGTAAATAAATACATTTCAGCAACAATAACTACCCATATTGTTTATGATGATGATATTGCCATAAATGTTGACAATAATTCAGATGGAATTATTGATGCTGTAGGACCTCGAACTCAAGTAAAAGAAGTATTGGGAATTGGTTTTTCGTATAAGTTTTAATTGCAAATAATTCCTTAAAACGTATAGGTATTTGCTCGCCTAGTTTTCGAAAGCGAAATGTCGTTTGATTTGAACATGCTCAAGTTCGTATCACCGCCCATAGAAACAACAAAAAACAATACAAGGTGTGTCATTTCCTTCCTTACTTTGAGGTTAAGAGTAGTACAAAATGATTTGTAAGCACAAGTCTAACAGTATTTTAAACAGCAAATTTTTGTTGTTAAATCAACAAAAACTATCCAAATATACTATCTACTGTAATTCGGAGCCTCTCTTGTAATAGTAACACCATGCGGATGACTTTCGCGAATACCAGCATTTGTAATACGTATAAACTTCGCATTTTGAAGTGCTGTAATATTTTTTGCACCGCAATAACCCATACCTGCACGTAAACCACCCACAAATTGATAAATTACTTCTGATAAACTGCCTTTTACAGGTACTCTACCTGAAATACCTTCTGGTACAAGCTTTTTAATATCATCTTCCGCATCTTGAAAATAGCGATCTTTCGAACCTTTTTGCATGGCCTCTATTGAACCCATGCCACGGTACGATTTAAACTTACGTCCTTCAAAAATTATATTTTCACCTGGCGATTCTTCCACACCGGCAAACATCGAACCCATCATTACCGAACTTGCTCCTGCAGCTAATGCTTTTACAATATCGCCCGTAAAACGTATTCCACCATCAGCAATAATGGGTACATTTTTACCTTTCAATGCTTTAGCAACTTCAATAATAGCAGTTAATTGTGGTACACCAACACCAGCAATAATACGTGTAGTACAAATAGATCCTGGTCCAATACCTACTTTTACGGCATCTGCTCCCGCTTTTACCAAAAACAAAGCAGCTTCAGCAGTAGCAATATTTCCTACAACAACTTGCAAGTTGGGAAATTTCTTTTTTACTTGTTTTAATGCGTCAATAACTCCTTTCGAATGACCATGAGCAGTATCAATGACAATAGCATCAACATCCGCTTTTACAAGCGCTTCTACTCTATCCAACAAGTCAGGTGTTATACCAACAGCTGCAGCCACACGCAAACGGCCTAAATTATCTTTATTTGCATTAGGATGTACTTTTACTTTTATAATATCTCTGTACGTAATCAATCCAACCAATTTGCCATTTTTATCAACAACAGGTAGCTTTTCAATGCGGTGGTGTTGAAGAATTTCTTCAGCTTTTTTAAAATCGGTACCTTCTTTAGCAATTACCAAATTTTTGCTAGTCATTACCTCTTTAATAGGGCGCTTGGTGTTGCGCTCAAAACGTAAATCACGGTTGGTTACAATACCTATCAATTTATTTTGAGCATTTACAACCGGAATACCACCAATTTTAAACTCTTGCATTAAACTCAATGCATCAGCAACAATAGCCGTTTCGGTAAGTTTAACTGGGTCTAAAATCATACCACTTTCAGAGCGTTTTACCTTACGCACATGCTCTGCTTGTTGCTGAATGGTCATGTTTTTATGCAACACACCTATGCCGCCATCTTGAGCAATAGCAATAGCTAATTGATACTCAGTAACTGTATCCATAGCGGCCGAAACCAAAGGCGTATTCAGTTTTATTTTTTTAGTAAAGTAAGAAGAAGTATCCACATCACGTGGCAATACCTCTGAATAAGCCGGTACTAATAGAACATCGTCATACGTAAGGCCTTCGCCCATAAATTTACCTGATTCTAAAGCCATAATTTAAAATATTGATTAGTTGCCGCCACTGCCTGTATATTAGGCAAAGCAATACCTTGTGAATTATTTTGAAGTAAAATAGTTGATGTAATTAGGAAGTAATGCACTGAATTTTTAACGTTTTGGTTAAAATTCCTGCAAATGTACAAATTTTGCTGTTAATTAGGCAGTAAAACAAGCTATTTTTTGATAAAAATTCATATTATCAGCAACTCAAACCAAAGCGTTTGTTTATGTTCATAAATTTATGATTTTATGCGCTTTTTTTTGTATCTTTGAGTGTTGGTTTGATGTGTTTTTAATGCTATTATTTAGAATTATTCTACACAGCAAAACCCATATAAATTAAAAACTAGAACGATATGAGCAGCGATGAATTTGGAAACGAAAACAATGGAGCGCAACAGCTGTTACAGCTTGTTGATAGCTTCGAAAATATGGTAAATAATGGCACTCATCACTTTTTTGATGTTGATGAATACGAAGCCATTATTGATTATTATTTTGAAAAAAACAATCTAAAAAAATCAACCCAAGCAATTGAATTTGCAATTAATCAATACCCTTTTTCTGCCCTGTTTTTACTGCGTAAAGCACAACTTTTAGCAGCTACCGATAAGAGTCAAAAAGCACTTGAACTACTTTCGCAAGTTGAAAATTTGGAACCCTATAATTCCGAAATGTTTATGACCAAAGGCGCCATATACAGTCAAATGGGACTTTCCGAACAAGCTATCGAAAACTATAAAAAAGCAGCCGAAAACTCCAACGAAATTGATGAAGTGTATTTGGCAATGGCTTTTGAATTTGAAAATACAGCCAAATTTGACGATGCCATTTATTACCTAAAAAAAGCGATTGAAGAAAATCCTGACAATGAAGCCGCACTATACGAATTAGCTTTTTGTTTTGAATTGAACGGACAGTCAGAAGAAAGTGTTAAATATTATACCAATTTTTTAGATAAATACCCTTATACAGCCACAGCTTGGTTCAATTTAGGAGTTGCCTATAACCGATTAGGATTGTTTGAAAAAGCCATTGATTCCTATGATTTTGCTATTGCTATTCAACCAGCATTTTCATCAGCATATTTCAATAAAGCCAACTCATTAGCCAATATTGAGCGTTATGACGAGGCCATAGAAATTTATAAAGAAACATTTGAACTTGAACAACCCGAAGCGGTTACCTATTACTACATAGGCGAATGTTACGAGAAAAAAGAAGATTACGAACATGCCTTAGTATATTACAACAAAGCAATAAGTTTAAATCCTCAATATGCTGATGCATGGATAGGAATTGGCATTGTATTGGACGCTCAAGATAAAACACATGAAGCCCTTCATTACGTAAAAAAAGCAATAGAAATAGAGCAAAACAGTGCCGATTATTGGTACATTTATGGCGAATTGCAACAAAAAATGCGCTTTTACGAAGATGCAGAACTATCGTTCAAAAAAGTAATTGATTTAGAACCTGATAACTCTGAAATATGGCTTGATTATGCAAACTTGTTGTTTGAACAAGAAAATAAAAACGGTTCGCTCGAAATATTGGCCGAAGGCATAAAACATCATCCACAAAATGCTGAATTACATTATCGTATTTCGGCATGTTTGATGAGTATTGGACAAACGCAAGAAGCACTCAGCTTTTTAACCAAAGCATTGAAGCTGAACTATGATATACACAACGAATTATTTGAATATTTACCACAACTAAAAAACAACCCCAGTATAACTGACTTAATAGAATCGTATAAAAAATAATTTATGAATTTTACACTCCCCTATTTGCCCGAACGTCCAGAAAAACCACGTTCAAAAGGTTTAACAATGATGATGGATAAAGGCATTAGCATTCGCCAGGTGGAAGATTTTTTATCAACCAGCAGTAGCCTTACCGATATTATAAAATTAGGCTTCGGAACATCGTACGTTACTACACAATTAGAACAAAAAATAAAGCTTTACAAAGAAGCAGGCATGAAGGTTTACCTTGGTGGTACACTGTTTGAAGCCTTTATTGTGCGCAACATGTTTGATGATTACATGAAATTGTTGGATAAACTAAAACTAAACGCAGCCGAAGTATCTGATGGTTCTATTGTAATGCCACACGATAAAAAATGTGAATACATCAATAAACTTTCGAAAAATTTTACCGTTTTTTCTGAAGTAGGCTCAAAAGAAGCGGGCATTATTATTCATCCTGCAAAATGGACCAAAATGATGAATGCTGAGCTAGAAGCTGGCTCATGGAAAGTAATTGCCGAAGCGCGCGAAAGTGGAAATGTTGGTATTTACCGATCAAACGGAACAGCACATACGCTATTGATAAACAAGATATTAGCAAAAGTTGATAGAGACAATATTCTGTGGGAAGCACCACAAAAGCCGCAACAAGTTTGGTTTTTAAAACTACTTGGAGCAAACGTAAATTTGGGGAATATCTCTTACGATGATGTAATACCATTAGAAACATTACGCTTAGGCTTAAGAGGAGATACATTTTTCAGCTTTTTGCCTAAAGAGTTAAAACAAACAAACGAATAAACACTATAAAAGCACAAATAAAATGAAAGAAGTAACAGTAGCCGAACTAAAACAATTAAAAGACAATAACGCTGATTTTCAATTAATTGATGTACGCGAACCACACGAAGCTGAAATTGCTGAAATTGGCGGTTTACTTATTCCAATGGGACAAGTACTAGAAAACTTGGATAAAATAGCTAAAGATAAACAAGTGGTTATTCACTGCCGAAGTGGTGCTCGCTCAGGTTCTATATGCCAAGCACTAGAGAAAGAAGGCTACAATAATGTGTACAACCTTAAAGGTGGTATTTTAGCTTGGGCAAATGAAATTGACCCTTCTGTAACTAAGTACTAAATTTATTATTAATAATTCCATCCCATATTCTTCGATGGTTCAACACGCTCACCCCTGGAATACTTAGACTGAGCGTGCGCAGTCATATTGAGCCTGTCGAAATATGTGCGAAAGCGTTCTCTACTTAATGACATTGCATGTAGAAGCATCGAGAAATAAGCGTTGGAATATTTTGCTTAATATCAAATAAAAAAAATCCTAATTCCCAAAATCCTTAATCCTTAATTTTTATTCCTAAATCCATTATGGTAGAACTTTTTAAACACATCTTGCACCTTGATTTTGAATGGCTATTTGCAAACTATAACAATTTCGTTTATATCATCTTATTTCTTGTAATTTTTATAGAAACAGGTTTGGTATTAATGCCATTTTTACCAGGCGATTCGTTATTGTTTACCGCAGGTTTGTTTGCACGATTAGGCTACCTTAACATTGGATTTTTGTTTTTACTCCTGTTTATTGCTGCCGTAGTTGGGGATAATACCAATTATTGGGTGGGACGAAAAATTGGTTTAAAGGCTTTACAAATCAAATTCAGAGGCAAAAACCTGGTAAAACCGGAATATTTAACCAAAACACATGCTTTTTATGAAAAATATGGTACAAAAACCATCATTATGGCTCGTTTTGTTCCTATTGTGCGCACTTTTGCACCATTTA
>JBASCV010000149.1:0-3473 GCA_049651825.1 Bacteroidia bacterium | reverse complement strand
GTGCAATACCACCTGAATTAGCACCAATATTTTCACGGGCAACAGTGTTGAACGAACAAGTTAGCGCCAAAACGTAAATTGCCAATTTTCCTGTAGGGAAAACAACATTTAAGTTTTTTAGTTTTTCAGTTACTTTTTTCATATTCTATATATTTTAATGCCTGATAATTAGGCCATTGTATCAAATCAATGCTATTTTTTATATCCTATTAAAAATCAAGTAATAAACCCAAACGAATAACACGCGGACGGCTATAGAAAGAAGGGTCGTTCATTTTAATACGGTATAAATCAAGGTACGACTGCGTGTTGGTTTGGTTTACCAAATCTAACTGACCTTGAGGTGAAGCAATGTATCCATCATCGTCAGGGCTACCAGTAGCTTTATAGACGTTGATGATGTTTTTAGTATTCAACAAGTTTAATACTTGTAAATAAACATTTAAGTTTGAACGTTTTCTTTCTTCACCATCTTTTTTCCAAACAAGCTCAATGTCTTTATCAACACGTAAATCAAACTTAAAGTTCCAAGGCAAGCTAGAACCATTAACCATACCAGCAAGGTTTGAACGTTGAGCTACTCCAAACACAACGTTTTGAGAGTTCGGATCACCTTGTGTAATGTTTCGTTGACGGCTATATGGAGTACCAGAACCAGCACGTGCAACAAGGTTTGCACCAACGTTTTCAAACACTTTTATTGTTTTTTCTTTTTCTGTTCCTTTGTGTAAAGTAATCACAGGGCCATTGTAATCTTGAGCAGCACCAAAACGGTAGTCGATGTTTAATACTACCGTATGACGTTGGTCATAATCCAACGGATGTGTTGTTCTTAAGTTTGGTTGGCCCGATGCAGCTAAATTTACTCCATCAGTAGAACTAGAACCTGTACCATCAGCAAACTGCAAAGTATAGTTAGTTGTTAACTGTACCCCACTAGCCATTCTTCTTAAATCATAAGCAAGTGAAAAACCTTTTACTGTACCAAAATCGATATTATCGAAAGTGTTGTAAGTAACAGGGAATGCTTTATACACCTGTACCCCTTGAATCATATTACGCAACTCACGATAGAAAGCAGAGATGGTGATTGCTGAATTTTTTCTTTCGTTTAACACCTGACTGAAACCTAACTCATAATCAGTAGTACGCTCAGGTTTTAAGTTTGGATTGTTAACAAATGCCCCACTATTGTTTTGGATAGTAAAATAATCCATAGGGTCTAAACGCGCCAAATCAGAAGGACGCTGTGTTAACACATCATAGTGAGCAAAGAAGTTTGCAACATCTGATATTGGGAACGAAAACGCAATACGAGGTGCAACACTTACTTGTGGTGTGTAATCCTTAAATACATTTGAAGAAAGTTCTTTTCTGTTTGCTGCAGCAGGGTCAACCAAATATGGGTTAATTTCACTATTTACAGTAACACCACTTGCTAACGATGCGTTAGGGTCTGTTACAACAGTACCAGCAGCATTGTACCAAGTATTTCCATCACGGAAACCTACAGCTTTTGTAGGATTATCTTTATTATCAACATATACCACAAAATCGTCACCAATATTTGAAGGACGAGTCATGTTAAATTCAGAAGCAAAATCAACTTCTCCTGCTGTTTTAGCTTCGTATAGTAAGTACTTATCTTTCAACACTTGTTGGTTTGCATCAAAACGGTCAACACGCACACCAATATTGAATTTCAAATCTTTAAAATCAAAGCGGTCTTGGATGTAACCAGCAATGTATATAGGACGGTAAGCACCAATTTCGCGTGTAAAATTACCGTTCGCATCTTTCTTAGTGAAAAAATCGTCTAATGTTGGGTTACCACTTAATTTTTTACCATCATATGTATAACCATAGTAACCTACCAAAGGTGAAGTACCATTATTCAAAAGGTCATCAGCACTAAACATATCCAAACTAAATGTAGATGGATCGTAAGAATCGATGTCAATCCAATCAGTACCATCAACATTAAGTCCTAATTTTTCTCTCAAATTTCTATCAAATTCGGTTTGATTTCCATCGTTTAAACGATTAAAATCATAATACAATTCTCCATTTGTAGATAATGTCATGTTTAAAATTGGCATACTATCCAATTGTTGGATGTGTGCATTTGTTAGCTGACGCATACGCCCCCACAAACCGCCAATTTCATTCATAGTGGTTACACTAAATGAACGTTGAACACGTTGCTCAAACTCAAAACCCCTTTGGATGGCATGTTTTTTAACATCGGCAGAGAAGTTTGCAAAGACACGCGACTGAGTAACTTCGCTTTTTGCATAACCACGGTACTGACGACCAGTGTTATACCACATTGAATATACGTTACGCGCCACATCTCCATTTCTAAGAGCAAAACCAGCCTGAACATCGTTTAAACTAGTGATTAAAGAAGGGTCGGTTTCGTTAAAATATTGAGTAGTGTAAGCAGTTCCAGTAGGATTTAATTCGCCTGGCACATAGGTTAAGCTTTCGTTTCTAAATCCATCCTGGAAATTAGCCCACAGGGTATCAATTACACCATCACCATCAACATCGTATTTATCTTCCTTTTTGAAAGAGTAGGTATTTGTAATTTTTTGGTTGAATTTACCAATATAACCATAATCAAACAATCTATCTTTATGCGTATCATCCTCAGTTCTGTTATTGGTTTTAGCAAAACTTGCTTGAATGGTAAAATATGCATTTTTGATGTTTGAAGATGATTTTTCTTCTTCTTTAGCAGTTGAAGAGTTGAACTTCTGTGTTAATTTAGCAAACGTTCTCCAAGTATTTGCTGTAACTAACGGATTGTTTACATAGTTAAATAAAGCGTACTCGTAAACAAAGTTATAATTTTGGTTATAATCCAATGACCCCCCTAAAGTAATACCCATATTAGCCGTTGGTTGGTATTGTACTTTACCATTTAAGCGCATTGTATTTGAGCGAACGTTATTTCTGGCTTTGATTTTCTCCAAATCATTCATTGTAACAAACTCAGAATTAAGCACATACCCACCAGTTCCTTTAGGGTCAGGACGTAAAGGATTTTGTTCTAATTGAGCCAATTTATCAGCTTTTACTTGGTAAAAACCTACCGCTGATGGATCTGGATCTTTTTCAGTATATACCTCACCAGAAACCAAGAAACCTAATATTGGTTTTTTAATGTTATTAACAGTATCTTTTTGAGTTAAGATAGGTCCGCCAAATGAGAAACCAACAAAATTGTAGCCATAAGCATCTAAACCTCTGCTTTTTAGATTTTTTTCGCCCAAACCAGATGATATTAACTCTAAGCTACCAGTATAAGTACTTGCTGGACCACGAGTAGTAATGGCAATGATACCACCAGTAGCATCACCATACTCGGCTGGTGTACCACCAATAATTGTTGTAACCTGTTCAACACTTGACTGAGCAACCCCAGCACTACCTGTAACCCTAACACCATCAATAAAGTAGGTAGTACC
>JBASCV010000148.1:0-14409 GCA_049651825.1 Bacteroidia bacterium | reverse complement strand
ATCTTCTTCTCTGATGCAATATTCGCCTTCGCGTGCACTTACCTCTATAATTGCATCTTCTGGCGTATAGCCATGAAATTTTACTTGCGATTCCAATGCATATTGGTCGGACGGAAAAGCTTTGGCTTCGCACAAAATTTTGTACCTGCTTTTGCTTGGTTTATAAAAACTCACCATCAACAAATGCAGGTTTACCGTAAGCTGATTCATCACTACAATTTCTTCGGGCAAAGCACCTACAATTTTTGCTACTGGTGTTGCAAACTGCTCGTGATATGGTAGCCAAGGCTTGCGCGCATGAAAATGCCCTTCAACACCAAAGGTTGCCCAATCTTCCAATTCGTTCAACACATAATCTTGAGTGGCTTTTGGTTGCAAACCCAATGAATTGCCAGTAAAATAAACTACTGGTTTGCCATGCATGCGCGGAAAATAAAATTTATCGCGGTACTGTTTTAGTGGGTCTATGGCATCTTGTGCTTGTGCAAAAGCTTGTGTATTTTCGTATATCATTGTTGGTGTTGTTGTAGCTTCCATTGCTTGTTTTTTAATTTCAACTATTCTAATTCCAATAGTTCTTGTTTTTCTTTTTTTGTTAGTCCGTTCGCTACAAGCTTGTACGAATCGTTAATCCATTGCTTCAATACATCGTTTGATACCGAACCATCTACCACAATGGTGTTCCAATGTTTTTTATTCATGTGGTAACCAGGTATCACACAAGGGTACTGCTCGCGCAGCTCTATTGCTTTTTCGGGCTCGCACTTTGCATTAAACTGCAAGGGCTCGTTATCAAGACCTGTAAGCAAAAACACTTTGTTCATTACTTTAAACACCAAGGTTTCGGGTCCAAAAGGCAGGCTTTCGGTAACGCCTTTTAGTGATAAGCAATAGTTGCGTAATTCCTCTATATTCATTCTAACAAATATAGCCACGTTTTTTGGGATATTCAAGCATGTTTTGATGACAAGCGTGTGTCCATGAAATTTTTAATAAAAAATTGAAACAACATACAATTCATTGTTTTATCAAATGCCTATTATTTGTATTGATTTTAAAATACAGAACTCGTTTTTTAAAATATCATCTTGTCCTTTTTTCTTGATAAAAAAGGACTAAAAAATCAAGAAAAAACGATTCCTACCGCACAACCGACACGTTATCGCGTTTTTTCAATCCCTACGCTCGGTTTCATAAGTATATTACTTTTGAACATAAAAAAATTAGCATTAGGCACCAACAAAAAAGAGCTTGATAAGTTACGTTTCGTTAATTTGATACGCCATATTTTATTTTTGATCGAGTGGTTTAATGTAACATATTCTGGCTTTTGAGGTTCAAAAAAGCTATATTTGTAGTTCTTGTTAACTATCAATCCTTATCACATTTTTTATGATGAAACGCGAAAAATCAGAAGCCTTATTTGAAAAAGCAAAAAATTATTTTCCTGGTGGAGTTAATTCCCCTGTACGTGCATTTCGTTCGGTAGGTGGCACACCATTGTTTATCGAAAAAGGAAAAGGGGAACGCATTTGGGATGCTGACGGAAATGAGTATGTTGACTTTTGTTGTTCGTGGGGACCATTGATTTTGGGTCATGCCAACGATAAGGTGGTGGATGCAGTGAAAAAAACAGTTGAAAATGGAAGCTCGTTTGGTGCGCCCACACGCTTGGAAAACGAATTGGCGGAACTGATTCTGAAAAACAACAAATTTGTTGAAAAAATTCGCTTTGTAAGCTCTGGTACTGAGGCAGTTATGAGTGCTATACGCCTTGCGAGAGGTTACACAAAACGCAACAAAATATTAAAGTTTGAAGGCTGTTATCATGGCCATAGCGACTCCTTATTGGTAAAAGCAGGTTCGGGCTTGGTTACCTTTGGTAGCTCCTCTTCGGCAGGGGTGCCTGATAGTTTTGTAAACGAAACCATTGTAGTTTCCTTGGATAGCGAAGCCGCTGTAAAACAGGCGTTTACAGAATTTAAAGACCAAATTGCTTGTGTAATTATTGAACCCATACCGGCAAACAATGGCTTGCTGTTGCAACGCAAGGAGTTTTTGGAATTTTTGCGCACTATTTGTACCCAAAATGGCACTTTATTGCTTTTTGATGAAGTAATTAGTGGTTTTAGAGTAGGTTTTACAGGAGCTTCTGGTTATTACAACATACAGCCTGATATTATTACCTATGGAAAAATTATTGGTGGTGGTTTACCTGTGGGAATGTACGGTGCAAGTGCAAAAATTATGAGCAATATTTCTCCGGAAGGTGCTGTTTATCAGGCAGGTACATTGAGTGGAAACCCTGTAGCCATGGCTGCCGGAATTGCACAGTTGACAGAATGTTTAAAACCTGGTTTTTACGACACCTTGCATCAAAAAACAAACAGTTTTGTAACTGCGCTGAACGAATATGCCGCACACCAGCGTTATTCGTTTAAAGTATTTTCAGTAGGTTCTATTTTTTGGTTTGCATTTACCGATGCCGTGAGCATAACCACAGCCGAACAAATAGTTCCCGAAAGCATGAACCACTTTAAAGTGTTGCACAAAGAGTTGTTGCAACGTGGCGTTTATTTAGGCCCATCCGGCTATGAAGTAGGCTTTATTTCCGAAGCACATTCCGAAACTACACTTGCTGCAGTGCAGCGTGTAATTATGGAGTGTTTGGATATTGTGTTTAAAAATTAAAATATCCAATCCCGCTCAATCTTTTTTATTTTAAAAGATTGGGGTGAAAAATTGGCTTCTATAAGGGAGTTTGCGTAAAGCGTGACAGACACCTGGAAATAAATGAATATTGACATCGACAAATATTTAAGAGAACATGTGACATATAGCATTGAAATAATGCTTTCACACGAGATATATAAAGAAAAGTATCACCAAATTAAAATTGACGACAATCAAATATTACGAGGAGTTTTTGTTGGTTCAGTTGCAAAAGGACGAATGTTATTAGAGGTGATCGGAATTAAACTTCTAACAAACGGACAAATAAACGAGGCGCCTGCCTTGGAAAGAGACAATCTTGGAGAAGATTCAGATAAAACTCCAGTGCATGCAGACAATATAAGAGGCAAAATGGCTGATATTATTTCTTTAAATAGTCGAATTCCACAAGACATGGAAAAAGTCAGACATTATTTAGTCGCTGCAAACAAATATGAACTTCACTTGACAAAACAACGGTATGATAGGGATTTAAAACTATATGACCAAGCTATACCAGTAATTCTAAAACTTATAGACGAACATATTTATTTGGCACATTCGGAAAATAAAAAAATCAGAGACGAATTAATTCTAAGTAATCGGACTTTTGGTGACGCACTAACTAGGACCCAGTAGGCGATGAGATGAAGCGTTAGTAATGTGTGTGAGGCCTTTGTGCCAAAACCCTACTAGCTTGAAGCCCTAAAGCATGAAACTGTATAGCAATTATTCAAGAATTTAGTATCTTGTGTATCACAAAAAGTAACATCACATACCATGCAAGACGTGCTGTTTAACTTTATTTCGAAATACATAACTTTAACAGAGGATGAAAAAAATGAATTGCTTTCCTTGGACCTGTAGTGTTTAATATTAACAACACAAAAGTGTTTTAAATAGTGTTTTACAACGAAAACTAAGTGAAAATGAATATCAAAAGTACAATCGATTATTTTTCAAAAAATCCCAAAGCCTTGTTTCTTGTTGATGCTTTGGGTGCTGCATTCACAAGCTTTTTGTTGTTTTTTGTTTTAAGAAACAATTACGATTATTTTGGCGTGCCAGCAAACGTGTTGATATACTTATCGGCAATTGGATTGCTTTGTTTCGCCTATTCAACCTTGTGTTACTTTTTGCTTAAAAGCAATTGGACGCCCTATTTTAGAATAATTGGCCTAATTAATTTTTTGTACTGTATTCTAACAATGGCTTTGTTGTATGCAGATTATGCCAACATAACAGGATTAGGATGTATGTATTTTGTTGGTGAAGTGCTCATCATTTTGGCTTTAGTGTACATTGAGTTAAGGGTAGCAAAGGTTTTAAATGGCCCCCAAAATTGATTTTTAGCAATGTTAGGGACTAAATTACTTTTTATTGTAGTTGCCTAAGCCCTAAAATTTAAACCATTTTAAATAAAAATTTACTCATTTAATATACCGAATGGTATTTTTTGTATATTTGTACTGTATATGAGCAAGCACATTTCAAAATCGGAACGAACAAAACAATTTATTGTTGAGCGCACAGCCCCTATTTTCAACGAAAAAGGCTATGTGGGCACTTCGCTTTCTGATTTAGAAAACGCAACGGGTTTAACCAAAGGAAGCATTTACGGTAATTTTGAAAATAAAGATGAGGTTGCTCTAGCCGCTTTCGACTACAATTTTAATCGTGTAACGCTTTACATCAAAGAAAAAGTGTTAGCAACGGATAATGCTATTGAACGATTAAGGGTGTATCCAAATGTGTATCGCGATTTTTTGAAGATACCATTTTTAAAGGCCGGCTGTCCTATTTTAAATACTTCAACTGAGGCCGATGATACACATCCTAAATTAAGAGAGAAAGCAGCAAATGCATTGTTGTTTTGGAAAACAGCTATCGAAAACCAAATTAAAAGAGGCATACAACGAGGAGAAATTAAAGCAGATACCAATGTTACTGAATTTGCGGTTATCGTAATGTCGCTGATTGAAGGTGCTGTTATGCAAGCCAAGGTTACCGGAAAGTCAACAGAATTGCGCATAGCAATGAATTATTTAGAGCAGCAAATTCTTAACTTGAAGATATAAATTTTTTTAACTAATAATATACCGATTGGTATATTATAATAACAAACAATAGTATGGAAATAACATCAATGCAAAACTTTCTCAACTATTATGAGAAAACCAGACAACAAACCAATAAGGTGATAATGGCAATTCCAAAGGATAAGCTTGATTGGTCGTACAAGCAAGGTAAATTTACTTTTGGCGATTTAATAAGGCATATAGCTGGTATTGAAAGGTATGTTTTTGCGGAGGTTGTAACCGGGAGTAAACCCAAGTACAAAGGATGTGGAAAAGAAATTGTAGATGGTTATGATGCTGTGCTCGAATACTTTCATGAAATGCACAAAGAATCCATTGAGTTGTTTAAAACGGTTGCTGACGAATCGTTAAAGCAAAAAATAAAATCGTTGGATGGAAAAGAAATTGAATTGGGAAACTTTTTGAGAGCATTAATTGTTCATGAGGTGCATCACCGAGGTGCATTGTGCATTTATCTCAATTTAGTGGGAGTTGAATCGCCACCAGTAATCGGACTTAAAGAAGAACAAGTAATTGAAATAAGTAATAACCAAAATAGAATATAACCATGAACACAAATAAAGGTATCAGAAAAGTAGCGGTAGTGGGATATAACCGAATTCCATTTGCTCGACAAAATACCGCTTACACCTTGGCAAGCAACAGTGACATGTTGGTTGCAACCTTAACTGGTTTAATTGATAAATACAAGCTGCAAGGCGAATTGCTTGGCGAAGTTGCTGGTGGCGCAGTAATCAAGAGTGGGGCAGAGGGCAACCTTATTCGCGAAAGTGTTATGAATACCTCGCTTCATCCGATGACACCTGCTTGCGATATTCAACAAGCTTGTGCTACAGGAGTTGAGGCCGCTGTTTATCTTGCCAATAAAATTGCTTTAGGGCAAATTGACTCGGGTATTGCTTGTGGTGTTGATTCTACAAGCAATGTGCCGCTTGAGCTTGGTGCTAAACTAAAAAGCACCTTGCTTGCTGTAAAACGAGCAAAGACTACTACCGAGCGCTTAAAGCTATTACTTACACTTCGTCCGAAAGATTTTGCTCCAACTACGCCTGTAAATGACGAGCCCAAAACTGGCTTGTCGATGGGCGGACATACCGATTATACTGCTAGATACTACGGCATCAGCAGAAGTGAACAAGATGCATTTGCATTGGCGAGTCACCAAAAATTGGCAAAGGCTTATGATAATGGTTTTATCAGCGATATGATTACGCCTTATAACGGGTTGAGTGCCGATAATAATTTGCGCAGAGATAGTAGTTTGGAAAAGCTATCGAAATTAAAAGCCGCGTTCGATAAACAAAACGGAACGTTAACTGCAGGTAATTCAACTCCACTATCGGATGGGTCTTCGGCTGTGTTGCTGGCAAGCGAAGAGTGGGCTCAACAACATAATTTGCCAGTGCTTGCCTACATAACCTTTGCTGAGGTGGCCGCTATTGAATATGTAAACAATAAACACAACTTACTGATGGCTCCAGCAATTGCTGCTGAACGAATGTTGCGTAAAGCAAATTTAACATTACAGGATTTTGATTTTTATGAAATACACGAAGCCTTTGCTGCACAGGTGTTGGCCACATTAAAAATTTGGGAGAGCGAACAGCTCAGTAAAGAAATTGGTTTGGGAAAAGCATTGGGAAGTATTGATAGAAGTAAACTGAATGTAATGGGAAGTAGTTTGGCAGCAGCGCATCCCTTTGCTGCAACGGGCGGTAGAATTATTGCCACCATGGCAAAATTGTTGCATCAAAAAGGTTCGGGCCGAGGATTTATATCGGTGTGTGCCGCTCGTGGTCAGGGAATGACAATGATTCTTGAAAAATAAAAACAAAATTATCTACATATGAAATAGCCATGTTTGCAAGAAACACAAACAATAGATGAAAATAATTTTTCAAACTGGCGTATTCCATAACCTGTCCTGAGCTTGTTGAAGGATGGCAAAAAACAAACAAATTATCTACATATGAAACAATTACCAAAAACACTAGAAAGCAAATGTGTGATTCATTATCACGATTGCGACCCATTCAATCACTTAAACAACTCACGCTACATTGATTATATAGTAGCTGCCCGAACCGAACAGTTGCTCGATAAGTATAATTTTAACACTGCTGAATTGGCTTATAAACAAGGTATTGGATGGGTTGTTGCGCAAACACAAATTTCTTATATCTATCCTGCTTCGTGGATGGAAACGGTAACCATCGAATCGCGCTTGATTCACTATTCGGAGCACAGCTTGTTGGTGGAAGCCTTCATGTGGGACGAACATAAACAAAAATTAAAAGCAGTTATGTGGGCGAAGTTGGTACACTTCAATATCAAAACACAAAAAAGTTTAAAACACTCCGAAGCATTTATGCAACTTTTTTCTGATATTGTTAGCCCTATTGAGCATGCCGTAAGTTTTGAAGAGCGTGTAAAATCATTAAAACAAGCTGTTCCATCGGTGTGAATGGCGTAAATAAGGATAATGAAATAGATTTTTTTTATTAAGAGCCATCTCTGGCATAAAAAAATATGAGCCTTACTAGTTATAAACAAAATATTAATTTAGTTTTTACAAAGAATAAAGTCATGAAACGGTGCGTGGGGATTGAACAAACGCGATGTCGTGTTGCTTGTGCGGCAGGAATCGTTTGTTCTTGAATTTTTGTTTCTTGGAGCCTGTCCTGAGCTTGCCGAAGGAATCAAGCAAAAAGAAAAAGAAGACGATTAAAACGATTTTTTTATCGAGTACTAACTGTTAATTGATAAATGTTTAAGTTATCAAACGTAGGTTTTAAATAAGTTATAAAAATAAAGCATTATGAATACAAACTATTTAGAAAGTGTAATTAAGCAATTTGAGTATTATAAATTGTTAGGCGAAAAAACCTTTGCACAAGTTTCGGATGAAAAACTTTTTTGGCAATACAATGAAGATAGCAATAGCATTGCCACTATTGTGAAGCATCTTTCGGGAAATATGCTTAGTCGTTGGACAGATTTGTTAACAACAGATGGAGAAAAGGAATGGCGTAATCGCGATGCAGAATTTGAAAATGATATCACCACCAAACAAGAAATGATTGACAAATGGAACGATGGGTGGAAGGTTTTTTTGGAAACCCTGAAATCATTGAAAGAAGAAGATCTTACAAAAATTATTTATATCCGAAATCAAGGTCACACCGTTTTAGAGGCCATCAATAGGCAGTTGGCGCACTATCCGTATCATGTTGGTCAAATTGTTTTTATTGGTAAAATGTGTGTTAATAATTGGAATTCGCTCTCAATTCCTAAAGGAAATTCAAATAGCTATAATGCTCAAAAGTTTGCGAAACCCAAGGAGCGTGGGCATTTTACAGATGAGTTTTTAAACAAAAATGATAATTCGAAATAATATGAACCTTTTGTTTGTACTGCTTTGGCTTTTATAGTGCAGTGTTCAACAAATAGGTGCACACAATTTGCAATTTTTTAATACCGTTGGTAGTCGAATGTACACCATTTAAAAACTTGTGGCTTCCGTTTGCTCGTTATGCTATTTTTCAATAGAATAGTGAATTAGCTTTGTATTGTAAATTAAAACAAACAAAGTATTAATCACTTAAAAATTGAAAATTATGAAAAAAAGTATTCCAGCTCGTGGCCGTCAAAGTAGCGGTGCAGAGGCAAGTCAAGCATTACCATTGTTGTTGGTAATCTCTATTCTAGCAATTGTTTTTACTGCGGTTTTTAATGCAGTTTAAACAATTGCATTTTAAGCGTGTTAAGTTTTTTAGCAACACAAATGAAGGTTCAATAATATTACAACTTCACCCCAATTACAAGTATATCATCAATTTGTTTTGAACCATTTTGCCATTTTTCTAAAAAGTCATTTAGGCTTTTTTCTCGCTCTCGCATTGGTTGATGTTGAATGTCGACTAAAAGTTGTTTGAAAATTTTCGTCATTAATTTTTTTCCAGTAACGCCATTAAATAGGTCAGCATAGCCATCCGAGAATAGGTAAATTGCATCGCCTTTTTTTAATTTTATCTCGTGAGTATCAAAATGTTGATTGTTAGGTGTATCGCCAGCAATTGCATGTTTTGTTGCTTTAACTTCTTCAATTATTTTTTGCTCTTGTTTGATAATTCAAAGTTGCTGCTTGGTCAGTATACTAAAATTTCTTGTGCGTTGTTTTTAATGAAAATTTAGAAATTTTTATACAAGAAAAAGCCCGCTAATCAATTTGATTGCGGGCTTACTTAATTACGTTCGGCTGAATTTGATACAACCTTTTTTTACATCACCAATTTCTTTTCTTGGCGTTTGCGTTCATTTTCGTCTAACAATACTTTACGTAAACGTATTGATTTAGGCGTAATTTCAACATATTCATCCCACTGAATGTACTCCATTGCTTCTTCTAACGAAAAAGTAATTTTTGGTGCTATACGCATTTTTTCGTCACTACCAGATGCACGCATGTTGGTTAGTTTTTTCTCTTTGGTAATGTTAACAACCATGTCGTCCTGACGGTTGTTTTCGCCAATTACTTGTCCTGTATAAATAGGGTCGCCAGCTTCAACAAAAAACTTACCTCTATCTTGCAACTTATCAATTGAGTAAGCAATTGCAGTACCTTGTTCGCCAGATATTAATACACCATTAATACGGTTAGGAATTACACCTTTCCATGGTTCAAATGCTTTGAAACGGTGTGCCATAATAGCTTCACCAGCAGTTGCGGTTAAAATATTGTTTCTTAAACCAATAATGCCACGCGATGGAATTTCAAATTCAATGTGAATTAAATCGCCTTTTGGCTCCATTATTTTTAAATCGCCTTTGCGTTGTGTTACTAATTCAATTACTTTCCCTGAAACTTCTTCAGGTACATCAACAGTTAAAAACTCAACTGGCTCGCATTTTACACCGTCTACTTCCTTTATGATTACTTGAGGCTGACCAACTTGTAATTCGTAGCCTTCGCGTCTCATCGTTTCGATAAGTACCGACAAGTGAAGAATTCCACGACCATAAACTAAATATGAATCAGCAGAATTTGTTTCTTCAACACGTAACGCAAGGTTTTTTTCTAATTCCTTAAACAAACGATCGCGTAAGTGGCGTGATGTAACAAATTTACCTTCTTTACCAAAAAACGGAGAGTTGTTAATGGTAAAGGTCATGTTCATTGTAGGCTCATCAATTGCAATTGGTGTAAGTCCTTCTGGATTTTCAAAATCAGCAATTGTGTCGCCAATTTCAAAGCCTTCAACACCCGTAACAGCAACAATTTCGCCCGCATTTACTTCGGTAGCTTTTTGTTTGCCCAAGCCTTCAAATGTAAACAACTCTTTAATACGCGATTTTACAATGGTTCCATCGCGTTTAACAAGTGATACTGGCATGTTTTCTTTTATAGTGCCTCGTAATACACGACCTACCGCAATACGTCCAACAAATGACGAGTAGTCAAGTGATGTAATTTGCATCTGTAGTGTTCCTTGGTGCTGAGGTGCATTCGGAAAATATTCAATAATTTGGTCTAATAAGTAGGTAATATCAGATGTTGGATTTTTCCAATCTGGTCCCATCCAACCTTGTTTTGAAGAACCGTAAACTGTTTTAAAATTCAACTGCTGCTCTGTTGCGTCTAGGTTAAAGAAAAGGTCAAATACCTGATCGTGAACTTCATCTGGGCGGCAGTTTGGTTTATCTACCTTATTGATAATTAAAATAACGGTTTTACCTTGTGCTAATGCTTTTTGAGTAACAAAGCGTGTTTGTGGCATTGGTCCTTCAAAAGCATCTACTAAAAGCACAACACCATCGGCCATGTTTAATACACGTTCTACTTCTCCACCAAAATCGCTGTGGCCTGGTGTGTCAATAATGTTAATTTTTGTGCCTTTGTAACGTACAGAAACGTTTTTTGCAAGAATTGTGATACCACGTTCACGCTCAAGGTCATTATTATCAAGGATTAACTCGCCTGATGTTTCGTTTTCGCGGAACAGTTTTCCGGTGTGTAAAATTTTATCAACCAATGTAGTTTTACCGTGGTCAACGTGTGCAATGATTGCAATGTTTCTGATATTTTGCATTTATTTTTTTGATATAAAGTTTATTCTCTTTTCTCAAAAACCATCGTTTTTTTGTAAAAGAGGGTGCAAAAGTAGTTATTTTTATTGGTATTTCCTTGTTTTCAACGGATTAATAACGGTTTCTTAATCTTTTACAAAGAAATGTTTTAACAATAAAAACCCCAACAAAGAGTGAATTTTGTTGGGGGTAATTGGTTGATTTTTAGATTTTTATATCACAATGTTCACAATTTTATTATGCACTACAATCACTTTTTTAGGTGTTTTGCCTTCTAAGTATTTTTTTGTTTGTTCTAGTGTCATCACTTCTTTTTCTACCTCTTCTTTTGATAAAGAACGGTCGTATTCCTGAAAAAAGCGGGTTTTTCCGTTGAATGAAATTGGGTAACTAAACGAGCTTTCTACCAAGTATTCTTCTTTGCATTCAGGGAAACTAGCATAGGTAATACTCTCATTATGACCTAGTTTGCTCCACAACTCTTCGGCAATATGCGGTGCGTAAGGAGCGATAATTGTTGCCAATGGCTCCAATATTTCACGCTTGTTGCATTTTTGCTCGGTTAGCTCGTTTACACAAATCATAAAATTACTTACCGAAGTATTAAACGAAAAACGCTCAATGTCTTCCGTTATTTTTTTGATGGTTTTGTGCAAGGTTTTTAGTTCGGCTTTGGTGGCGGGCTCATTACTTATGTTCACCGAATCGCCATTATGATACAATCTCCACAGCTTACGTATAAAATTAGAAACACCCGTTATACCATTTGTATTCCAAGGTTTTGAAAGCTCCAACGGTCCTAAAAACATTTCGTACAAACGCAAACAATCAGCACCATATTGTTCTACCATCGCATCTGGACTTACTACATTCCATTTCGATTTCGACATTTTTTCTACTTCGCTTCCGCAGATGTAATCTCCGTTTTCTTCGGTTATGAAAATGGCGTTTTTGTATTCTTCACGCCAGTTTTTAAATGCTTCTTTTTCTAAAACGTTGTTTTTTACAATGTTTACGTCAACGTGAAGTTTACTAAACATGAATGTGATTTTGGCTTTAAGTTCATCAATTTCTTTTTGAACTTTTGATATACTTTTTGATAACACACTGTTAATTTCTTCATCTTTCCCATCATACTCATCAAATCCATTTGTAACAGATTCGCTTCTGTTTTTACTAATAATTATAGGGAATTCGTTAAAGGTTTTAAATATTTTAATACCCTTAGCTTCGTTTGCATCGTTTCTTTCAGAGTTTGGGGACAGTACACACACCATTTTATAAATGAACGAACTCATCCCCTGTATCATCCCCTGATTTATCAACTTTTTAGCTGGTTCGGTAACGGGTATCAAACCAAGGTCGTGAAGGAATTTAGTCCAAAAACGTACGTACAACAAATGGCCAGTAGCATGCTCAGCACCACCCATGTATAAATCCACATTTTGCCAGTAGTTTGCCGCTTCTTTTGATACAAATTCTTTATCGTTATTGGCATCCATGTAACGCAAAAAATACCACGAAGAGCCTGCCCAGCCTGGCATGGTGCTGTATTCGTATTCAAATTCGCCTTTATACTTCCAATCTTTAGCACGTGCCAATGGTGGTTCGCCTGTTTCAGTAGGTAAGTATTTATCTACTTCGGGCAACACCAACGGCAATTCGTTTTCGTTCAACACTTTCGGAATTCCGTTTTGGTAATACACCGGAATAGGCTCTCCCCAGTAGCGCTGACGGCCAAAAATGGCATCGCGCAAGCGGAAATTGGTTTTACCTTTTCCTAAGCCTTTTTCTTCAATTACGGCTATTGCCTTTTTTATTGCATCTTTTACTTCAAGTCCGTTTAAAAAATCGGAATTAACCAATTTCCCTTCTTTTTCATCATACGATTTGTCAGCAAAATCCCAATCAACAGGAGGTAAAATCACTACATTTTTTTCAATTCCAAAATGTGTTGCAAAAGCAAAATCGCGCGAATCGTGCGCAGGAACAGCCATTACAGCACCAGTGCCATAACCAGCCAATACGTAATCGCCAATCCATACAGGTACTTGTTTGCCAGTAAACGGATGAATAGCATAAGAACCAGTAAATACACCCGTTATTTTTTTAACATCGGCCATGCGCTCGCGTTCACTGCGGTTTTTAGCAAAGGTGATGTACTCTTCAATAGCCTGTTTTTGTTCGGCAGTAGTAATTTTTGCAACCAATTCGTGCTCAGGAGCAAGGGTTACAAACGATACCCCAAAAACGGTGTCTGGGCGGGTGGTAAATACTTCGATAACTTCTTCCTCTTTTGACTTTTGACTTTGAACTTTAAACTTAATAGATGTCCCCACCGACTTCCCTATCCAATTGCGTTGTGCTTCTTTAATAGAATCGGTCCAATCAATGCCATCAAGGTCGTTCAATAATCTATCGGCATAAGCCGTAATACGCAAGCTCCATTGTTTCATTAATTTGCGCTCAACAGGGTAGCCGCCACGTTCCGAAACACCATCTTTCACTTCCTCGTTGGCAAGTACTGTTCCCAATTGCGGACACCAGTTTACCATCGTATCGCTCAAATAAGCAAGTCTAAATTGTTGCAATATTTGTTCTTTGGTAGCTTCTGAAAAATCGTTCCAATTGGCAGCAGTAAATCCATCGTGATACACTTCCAAATCGCCAGTTAAAACAACATCTTCAGTGCCTTTAAAGCCTTCTGTTTCAAATTGTTTAATAAGGTTGTTTATGTTTTCTGCTTTGTTTGTTTTTTTGTTGTACCACGAGTTGAACAATTGAATGAATATCCATTGCGTCCATTTGTAATAGTTAGGGTCAGATGTACGTACTTCTCTGTCCCAATCGAACGAAAAGCCAATTTTATCAAGTTGTTCGCGGTAGCGAGCAATATTTGTTTTGGTAGTAATTTCAGGGTGTTGTCCTGTTTGTATCGCATATTGTTCGGCTGGCAAACCAAAAGAGTCATACCCCATAGGATGCAACACATTAAAGCCTTTCAGGCGTTTGTAGCGTGCAAAAATATCAGAAGCAATATAGCCCAGCGGATGCCCAACATGCAAGCCCGCACCACTAGGGTAAGGGAACATATCCAATACGTAATATTTAGGCTTATCCGATTTGTTTTCGGTTTTAAACGTTTTGTTTTTAGCCCAGTATTGTTGCCATTTTTGTTCTACTTCTCTGAAATTGTATTCCATTTTACGTGCTGTTTAATAAGGATGCTAAGATACTAAATTGCTTGAATTGTTAAACTGTTGAATTGCTGCATTGTTGAATTGCTGTTTAAATCGAAGTTGTTAAGAGCCTGTTTAAATTTATGTTAAAATTATTTATATCGGCCCCAATGTCATTAAGTTAAGGAAATACAGAAAAAAGCCCTCGCACAGTCTTCGATTTCTATGTCTTATGCAAATGTATATTGATAATTTTTTACAAACAATCTATTTTGTTTAACACATGCGAATACCCTGTGAATCAACTTGTTTCTGACAGCATTTAATACACT